>NZ_DATGLN010000169.1:0-14695 GCF_035294165.1 Chthonomonas sp. | reverse complement strand
ACCGGAGCGAGGGTGTATTTGGGGGTGACGCCCTTGGGTCTGCCTAGGTGGGAAACGAGAATAACCTTCGCTCCGGCATCTTTGAGATAGCGGATGGTGGGAAGCGCCGCCACAATGCGCGTATCGTCTGTGATCGCCCCGTTCTCATCCTGGGGGACGTTGAAGTCCACCCGCGTGAGAACCCGTTTGCCGCGCACATCCACATCACGAACGGTTTTCTTGTTCATCGCGTATTTTAAAGCCCCCGCTGTGCCAGATAGTGAACGAGGTCGCCGACGCGACAGGAATATCCCCACTCGTTATCGTACCAGGCGAGCACCTTCACCATGTTGCCGCCCACCACGACGGTATCTATGGCGGAGTAGATGGAGGAGTGCGGATTGCCTTTAAGGTCTGAGGAGACGAGGGGTTCTTCGGTGTACTGTAGGATGCCTTTCATCGGGCCTTCGGCATACTCTTTGGCGACGGCGTTCACCTCTTCTTTGGTCACATCGCGACCGAGGAGGGCGGTGAAGTCCACAATAGAGACGGTTGCCGTGGGCACGCGGAAGGATATGCCGTGGAAGCGGCCTTTCAGCTCCGGAATGACCAGGCCTACGGCGCGCGCCGCGCCGGTTTCGGAGGGAACAATGTTTTCTGCGGCAGCACGGGCATCCCGCAGGTCTTTGGCGGCGGTATCCTGCAGGCGTTGCGAGTTGGTGTAGGAATGAACTGTCGTAAGAATGCCTTTCTCAATGCCGAAGCGGTCGAAGAGGAACTTCGCGACGGGAGCTAGGCCGTTGGTGGTACAGGAGGCGTTGGAGATGACGTGATGCCGGGCCGGATCGTACATCATTTCATTGACGCCTAAGACAATCGTTAGATCCTCATTTTTAGCGGGGGCCGAGATCACCACCTTCTTTACGCCATGTTCACGATGGGCGACGGCTTTAGTGGCATCGGTAAATAGACCGGTGGATTCGATGACGACCTCGGCACCGACCTCGTCCCAACGAATATCGGCGGGGTTGCGCTCGGCAAACACACGGATTTTTTTACCGTTGACGATGAAGGCGTCCTCTTTGGCCTCCACATGGCCTTTAAAAACCCCATAGTTGGTGTCGTACTTAAATAGGTGCGCGTTCGTTGCGGTGTCGGTGAGGTCGTTCACGGCGACGACCTCAATGGTGTCGGGGTGACGCTCAAGGATGGTGCGAAGGGTGATGCGACCTATGCGTCCGAACCCGTTAATGCCTACGCGTACGGGCATGATGGTATCCTCCTGAAAATCGTTTTCAAAATTCCCACGGTGCACGCGGTATCTCTTTTAATACTACCCGAAAAGTGGCCTTGGTTGCTTGCGATGGGAATAGAAGCAAAATTTGCGAATTCAGCGCATATGCGCAGTGAGGCTAACAACCTCCCAGGTCTAGAGGCGGTTTGTAGAGTGAGCTTATCTTGCTCGCCCCCTATCCCATCCTTTCCCCCGATTCGGGAGGTGCTAGCGCACGGCGATGCAGCGGCCAGAGAGATAGACGGGTAAAGAGTATGAAACAGGCCGCTGAGATGCTCACTGCGAGGTGCCCCTGTCCCTGATAGGGAGAGGGGAGTGGGGGTGGGGGCTTGTAGGGGTAGGCCTTGAAGAGCCGGTAAGAGAGACGCCTGTCATTTCGAGCCGAAGGCGAGAAATCTTAAGTTTCACTTCCCACAAGCTCTGAGTGGAAGGGCGCCCTTGAGGTTACCCCATGGGATTGCCATGTTTTAATCGAGGGCCTACTCATAACGTAGGGCTTGGATGGGGTCGAGCTTGGAGGCACGCACTGCAGGGTAGAGGCCAAAAAACACCCCGACACCGGCAGAAAAAACGAAGGCACCCACAACGGCCCAAAGCGGCACATAGATGGCCAAACCTTTATGGCCGTTATTGTTTAATGCCTTGATAAAGGTGGAGATGTAGCCGATGGCATAAGAGAGCGCCGAGCCGATGCCAACCCCGGTAAGTCCTCCGATGCCCGATAGGGTGGCCGATTCGATGAGAAATTGAATGAGGATGTCCTTTTGCTTTGCCCCAACGGCCTTACGCAGGCCGATCTCGCGTGTGCGTTCGGTAACGGAAACCAGCATGATGTTCATGATGCCTATGCCACCCACTAAAAGCGCGAGTGCCGCGATGGAGCCAAGCACGAGGGTAAAAGCGGCGAAGACGGTGGTAATGCTCTGCAGAACCGTGTCTAAACTATCCACTTTGATGCCGGGCACGTCGGCATAGCGGCGCATAAGGCAACGCCATATCTGGTCTTTCGCCTGTTCCATTTTTTGAAGGCTTACCGGCTGCGCGTAGATAATCCCCACTAGGTCGGTGCCCACCATGCGCTGCTGCACGGTAGAGAGCGGTGCGTAGACAAGGGTATCCTGATCGCCCATAAAGGAGCGCCCTTTTGGCTTGGCAACCCCGACCACGGTAAAGGGGATGTTGTTGAGGTCTACTTCGGCACCAATGGGGTTTTGTTTGCCGAAAAGCTCGGTGGCTACCTTCGAGCCGATGACGCAGACTTTTGCCCACTGTTGCAGATCAAGCTCGGTAATGAAGCGACCGGAGGCTAAGGGAACGTCGAGAAGGGCTGCATAGTCCGGCATAACCCCATAGATTTGCACGTCGAGATGTTTGCCGTTGTGCACGGCCGTGCTGTTTGGCAAGGGCAACTGGGGTGATACCCGTGTAATGAGGTTACAGCGCTGAAGGATGTCCTCTACATCGCGCATCTTGAAGCCGTCAATACGGCGAACGGCTCGATCGTGCGTTTTGTTGTCGGGTTCGTAGATAACCATGATTAAATTGGAACCCATCTTCTCGAACTCGGCGGCAACGCGACGCGACATGCCCTGAAGAATGGCCACCATCATGATCACGGCGCTCACCCCAATGACGATGCCGAGCATGGTAAGCCCCGAGCGCAACTTATTCATGCGCAGGTTGTTGAGGGCGGTGATAAGGCAGTGCCAAAAGGTCATAGGCGCGATAAACTCTTCACAGGACTTTACTCTTCATGGATGTCGAATTTCTGCCGTGGCGGGCCGGTATAGGGGGCGGGCATAAGCACCTCGCCCTCCTTGAGGCCAGAGAGCACCTCGGCATAGTTGTCGTCTTGAATGCCGATCTGAATGGTGCGCATTTGCGTTATCGGTTTGGGGTGGTCGGCCGAAGCCGGTGCAAGCACCACTTTCACCTGGGGTTGTGGGCCGCTGCCGTAGAGACAGTCTACCGGTACTCTCAGCACATTATGCCGTGCTGCCACGATGATGGTACAGTGGGCGCTCATGCCGGGGCGAAGGCGCGGGTCGGCATGATCGATGCGTATCTCTACGGGGAACCGAATAACGGTGTTTTGGGGTGTTGCCGTTCCGTTGGAGGCAGTTGCCGCAGTGTAGGAGGAGGCAGCGGGAGCCACCTTGCTCACGCGCCCCCAAAAAACCACTCCTGGTGAGGCGCTTGTGGTGACTTCGGTTGGCATGCCCACCCGAATCTTGTTGATGTCTACCTCATTCACCTCGATCTTCACCAACATGGTGCCGAGGTCGGCCACCTGGTAGATCGGGGAGCCTGAGGTGAAGGAGCTGATGGCTGAGGTGATGAGGTCGCCGGGTTCCACATAGCGTTTGGTAATAACTCCCGTCATAGGCGAGTAGATGGTGGTGTCGTGAAGCTGTACGAGGGCAGCGTTGAGTTGGTTACGAATCTGTTGGGCGTCGGCGGCAGCGGCGAGCACATCGTCACGGCGCATTTTATTTTGGATGAGGTTGCTGCGGGCCTGTGCCAATTGCGCAAGCGCTTGCCGGTAGGCGGCCTTAGCGCTGGCCAATTCGTCCTGTGAAGCGATGGGCTGCGGGTTGAGTTGAGCCTGACGCAAAGCGGTTTCTGCTTGGGCGACCTGGGCTTGGGCGGCGGCCACCTGGCTTCGTGCGCTTTGCTCCTCGATGGCGTTGGCCTCCTCAATACGGTCGAGTTTCTCCTTCGCCTCCTGCTCTTGCGCTTTGGCGACGAGGTAGGTCTCTTCGGCTGCATCTACGGCGGACTGCGACACAAAGCCCTTTTGAAGCAACTGTTTTTGCCGTTGGAGGTTCAAGGCCGCATTCTGCTCTTGGGCGAGCGCCTGCTGATAGGCGGAGCGAGCGGAGGCGACCGCATTGGGGTGGGTCGTTTTGACCATCAGTTCAAGGGCCTGCTCCTGCGCTTTCAGGTTGGCCTTTGCCGCTTGCAAGCCGGCCTTCGCATTTTGAATGGCCTGCGTGTTGAGTTGGGGTTGCGCTGTGGCCTGCAGCTCGGCCTCATCGAGGCGTGCTTTGGCTTGGGCGAGGTTCTGTTGATACTGCGCAATGGTGGCGCTCGTCTGTTGGTCTTGAAGCAGGGCGGCTTTCCGTGCCGACGCGAGACGAGCCTCTGCCGCATCCAGTTGCGCTTCGAGCGCTTTTACCTGGTTGATCACGTCTATGGGGTCTATGGTGGCAAGTATCTGGCCTTGGCGCACGGTCTGCCCCTCATGCGCGTAGAGCCTAAGAATTCGACCGGCCACTTTCGACTTCACGTCTACTTTGCTAAGTGGCTCGATGGTGCCATCTTCTACCACCTTGACAACCACATCGCCGCGCGTGACCTTTTCGGTTTCATCGGATTTTTGAGCGGGTTTGGCAAGGATATGGGCGACCCATATCCCCATCACCAAGGCACACAGCAGCAAGAACGAGCAACCGATAGCGAATTTTTTCATGGGCTTTCCGAGTTTATTGTGAGTTACCGATAGCGATGGTAACGGCCTGGCCGAAGGGAATGCGGTTCGGCGCATCGGGACGGTCTTGTAACACCAATCGAAGGGTGATAGATACCGGTGGATTAGGAGAGAGGAGCCGGCGTATCTGCGCGGCATCTATTGGCACCTGGCCGTAACGAGGCACATCTTTGGTGAGGGGGAGGATGCCAAGCAGGCGATCTTGGCTCAGGATCATAAGCCCAACCCTCCCGGCTCCGGCGGCCAACCATTCCGCCTCCCCGGTGTTGGTAAGAAGGAGTTGTTGCGGAAATCCATCGGGATCGGTACCGATAGGCAATATTTCTCCGTTGACAAATTGCAGTGGCTCTAGCCCTTTTAGAGGCAGGTCGCCGACGGCGGTTAGCGGCACGGTTTTGGTGGTGGTGTCGGTGCCGCTGGTTCGCACTCCAGGCATCTTTCCCTCCTCACGCAGTTGGGCATAGATGGGGAGAAAATGCGCATAAAGCCCCGCGTACCCGCGAGCATCCTTATCGCGGTCTATTTCCAGCCAGGTTGTGGGTTTGGGGTCTATCACGGCTTTCGGGAGTTCCTCTTTGGCGAGTTTTGAGAGCCTTAGGGCGGCGGGGCGTGGGGTTCCGTCGGGCGAGATGATGCCGAAGTCGCTATTTTCGTCAATACGCAGTCCACCGGGGAACCACCAGGCTGCGGTTCCATTGGAGCCGGTATCAAGGATGAGGCGGCACATTTTATCGTAGTAAGCTTCTTGTTGTTCCAGTCGTTGAGGGTTAGCAGGAAGGACGGAGCGGCCGAATTCCGCCCAGAACACCGGTTTCCCATTGCCCGCCCAACGAGCGTAGGCGGCGGTAAAGCCCCCTCCGCGGAAGGTAGGCCAGTCGCCATCAAGGGCATATCCCTCGGGCGAAATGAAGTCGAGATGTGCTGCTCCGGAGACCAGGTCAAACGGGGCAACCCCGGCCACATACAGGCTGCCATTGCCTCCGTACCCGCTGCGGGCACCTATGAGGGGGCCGTAAGGCCTCAACAGTTGCACCACCTTCGCATACCCTCGGCTGATGAGATCGTCCAAAAATCGGCGGTAGGCGGCAACGAAGATGCGCCACGAGCCGTCTTGGCTAAGCTGTTGGTCGGAGGGGCCGGTGATCTGGCCCTCTGCGTCGCGTGGCGCTTTCATTCCCCACATCTCTTCTGCATGCGCGATACTGCCGTACTGCTCCCTAATCCATTGCCGCCACTGAGGGTCCCACACCTTGCGTTGGTCGTAGGGCCCCATATGAGGCTCCCACGCGATATCGAAGGCAAAAATAGTGTCGTTACCACGAATGTTGGCCGCATTCAGTAGTTTCGTAAGCGCTTCCGGGTCGAAATAGAGCGGATGGGCATACGCGAGAAATACGTTGGCTTTGATGCCGAGGTTTCGGCATCTTATCAGGAAATCGTTGAGGGCAGGCCCCTCGTCAGGTCGGGTATACGCTACGCTCACCACGTTAAACCCGAGGCGATGGCAGATATCGAGGTCGCGTTGGATGAGAATGGGGTCGTATTCATCTGGAGAGAGCCATCCGTGTTGATAGCGGTCAACACGTTGCCCTGCGATCCAGCCCGGCCAAAAGTTCACACCTACCGGGCGCCACGGCTTTCCATCTAAAACGAACTCGCCGCCCTCCACACGAACAAAATGGGCAAGGGAGGCGGTACGGGTTTTCATGGGCAGCACGCGAAACGGCTCCTGTAGGCGATCCAAGAGCGCAGAGGCCGGTCGGTCGGTTTGCAGCGTGATGGTTACCCTATATTCACCGGCAGGGAGATCGGTTAGCGTGTAGGTTGGCGACAAGGTTTGCTGATAGGGCTCCAAAGAGACCGTTGTTGTGAAATCCCTCTCGAAAGGTGGAGATACGGAATGGGGTAGGCTCTCGACATGCCACTTCAGGCGAAGTGTTTGGGGTTGAGCGGAGTTACTGATCAGCTTGGCTCCGACGACCACAGGTGTCTGAAAAAGATAGGAGGCCTTATCTACCCCGCCATAGGCGATATAGGCCGGTTGACGAAGCCGCAGCACCATATCGCGCAGTGCCTCTTCGGAAGGCAGGCTTTGATGAGGAGGAAGGGCGATACCGCCCCAGCAGGTGCCAAGGTAGGAACCCTGCAATGGGATGTAGAGCCAGCGGCTGTTATCTAGCTCCTCAAAGTCATCCTCCTTTCCCTCGTTTGAATTTGTGATTCCTGCCGGTAGGACAAGGCGCCCCGGACGCCCTTGATCGGCTAACCCAAGGCCGCGCTCGCGAATGACAGGTCGCCATTCTCCCTGCGCGGTCACATAGCCCCGATAGTCGGGGCTAAGCGCAGGGAGATCGGGCGGTGCGGCTTCGGCAGCGTAGGGAGAGGCTCCGACTTCCAGATCGGCAATCCAAAATTGGTGCTCGCCTTCCGGCATAAGCGCATGCGAGTTGGCCAGCCCAATGCGCCAGAGCATCGCGTTCTGTGGGTGAAATACGTCGCCATGTCCTCCACGTCCCTGACCTCCTTCCCAAAATCGAAAGGCAGATGGAAGCAGAACGTAGCGTTGCCAGTGTGTGGTAAGAGGGACTGCCGTAATCCAGCGCGAGCCGTCGCGTTCCACCCACTCCATGACGAGGGCATTGGTATCGGGCGCCCCTTTTGCCCAGAAGAGGGTGAGATTCTCTTGGGGGCCGAACGGCGAGGCGGGAAATGCGGGCGCTGTGAGGTTAACCCAATTATGATAGTTTTCAAAGCGGAAGTGGAGCGCCGTGCCGTGCGATGAAGGCTCTTTTGTGATGGTGATATGCGTATCGGGCGAATCGGCGGCTTGGTTCCAGGAGGCTGGATCGGCATTTTGAAAGTCGAACACGGGACGCCCTTTGGCTTCCTGAAGCAGCTGGTGGCGAAGATACCAACGGCCGTTTTGTAGGAAGACACTATGGGTAAAGGCAGGGCCTCCGATGCAAAGCAGACGACCGTGTTGTTGGAGGAAGTGCAGCAGGTTCGCCTGCGCGTTGCCGGGAAGATAGGCGGCATTGGGCAGGATCAACAGATCGAACTTTTCGGCATTGAAGTGTGCCGGATCGGCAAGTTGCTGTGGGGGCAGAATCGCCGCAGCAAAATGCGCCTTTTGCAGCGTTGCGAGGAGCTTTGTGGAGAGACTTTCAGCCACCAACGGTGGCATTCCTCCTAGCACCGCAATACGCCGTTGTGGCATCGAGTTGGGCGTAGATTGCGCATAGGCAGCAAGAACCGTGGTACCGAACAAAGTCATCCATAGAAACATCGTTTTGGTGTGCATTCTTGTTCTTCGTGAGCCTCCCATATTTAACCTCTCTTCTTTTTGACATCGGCTCCGTTGATCCCTGCCGCCGATTTTCCCTCTCTCAAATGGGGGGCTTTTAGGCTTACGATTCTAAAACCAAACTCGATCGGTATACCTTAGAACCGAAAACAGCGTAAACAGGAATACAAAAGAAGGGAAATAGATGTATAAAGAGGAATAGATCGAAAAGGGAAAACCATGAACTCATCTAATACGCCTACGGTGCTGATCGTCAATCCCGATCTGCTCTCTTCGTCTCGAATTGAATCCGCACTGAAAAGCTTAGGTTGGGCGGTAGTCACCGCCCGAACCCAAGACGAGGCCTTAACGCGTCTGCGCCACATCACCCCCATGCTGGTGCTCATCAACTTCAACATTGAGGGCCTGCAGCCTCTGGTCATTACCGAACGGGCCAAAAGCCTCCATCCCCAGGTCAAAGTGCTCGGCTTTATCTCCCATACCCGCCTCTCAGAGGTTCGCCCAAAGGCGCAGATCGCCGGATGCGATAAGCTCGTAGCCAACTCGGCCCTCCAGGAGCGCCTGCCGCAAATCCTTGCCGGCCTCTTCCCAAAGCTACCGGCCATAAAGAACATCAAATAGAGCCTGTTGTGTGCTAAAATTGCCTATGTCCACCGCCAAAATGCCCATAGACCCCAATCAGGTTCGCTCTATCCTCGCTACCGACTGTGGCAGCACTACCACCAAAGCCATTCTCATTGAAAAACAGCCGGATGGCGCCTACCGCCTCATCTGCCGCGGTGAGGCCCCCACCACCGTCGAGGCGCCGTTCGATGACGTTACCATCGGGGTTACCAACGCCATTCGCGAAGTAGAAGAGTTGCGTGGGCGCCGCCTCCTCGACGATAGCGGAAAACCGCTGACCCCACAACAAGAGGATGGCTCAGGGGTAGACCTCTACCTCTCGACATCTAGCGCCGGCGGAGGGCTGCAGATGACCGTGATCGGCGTGGTGAAGCGAATGAGCGCGGAAAGCGCCCAACGCGCCGCCCTTGGCGCCGGCGCCATCGTCATTGATGTGCTGGCCACCGACGACGGGCGCAAAGACTTTGAGCGCGTGGAGCGCCTGCGCCAGCTTCGACCCGATATCCTCCTAATGGCCGGGGGCACCGATGGCGGCACCGTTATTCACCTCGTTGAAATGGCCGAGATGCTGCTTGCTGCCGACCCGCGCCCCCGCCTCGGCCACAACACCAAACTGCCCGTCATCTACGCCGGCAACCCCGATGCCTACCCACAGGTGGCCGAGATTCTCAATGGGCACTTCGACCTTCGCCAAGTGCCTAACCTACGCCCCACTCTGGAACGCGAAAACCTCGGGCCGGCACGAGAGGCCATTCATGAGGTCTTTCTGCAACATGTCATGCAACAAGCCCCCGGCTATAGCAAACTGCTGAACTGGACCAGCGCCGACATTATGTCCACCCCCAACGCCGTTGGCAAGATCATGCAGACCATCGCCGAACAGCAGGGCATCAACCTCCTCGGAGTGGACATCGGAGGTGCCACCACCGACGTCTTCTCGGTTTTCGATGGTCACTTTACCCGCACCGTCTCGGCCAACTTAGGCATGTCGTACTCCATCTGTAACGTCCTCGCAGAGGCGAAAATCGATCGTATCTGTCGCTGGCTCCCCTTTTCCGTCGAGGCCTCCGACGTTCGTAACCAACTGCGTAACAAGATGATTCGTCCCACCACCATTCCACAACTCCTCACCGATCTGCTGCTAGAACAGGCCGTCTGTCGCGAAGCGCTCGCCCTCGCGTTTGAACATCACAAATCGCTCGCCAGAGACCTGTTCGGGGTGGCTCAGGCCAAAAATGTCGGCCAAATCTTCGAGCAAAAAACCTCCAAAAGCCTTATTAATATGCTGGATTTGGATGTTATCGTGGGTTCAGGCGGTGTGCTCTCCCATGCGCCTCTTCGCGCTCAAGCCGCCCTTATGATGCTCGATGCCTTTCAACCCGAAGGCTTTACCCTGCTCACCGTGGACTCTATCTTTATGATGCCTCAACTCGGTGTGCTCTCTACCCTCCATCCGGAAGCCGCGACCCACGTTTTCCAACGCGACTGCCTCGTCTATCTGGGAACATGCATCGCGCCGATCGGCGTAAGCAGAGAGGGAGAGCCTTGCGTTGCCGTCGAATGGGAAGATCGGCAAGATATTGTGCCGTTCGGAGCGCTTCGAGTCTATCCTTTAGGACTGAACTCTGCCGGCGAGCCGGAGGAGCAGGAGATAACGGTTACTCCCTCACGTGCCTTCGATTTGGGGGCCGGGCGCGGGCGCGCCGTACGACGTGTTGTTAAAGGTGGGGTGGTAGGCCTGATCGTGGATGCGCGCGGGCGGCCGTTGCAACTCCCAAGCGACCCCAATGCACGTCTCTATTGTCTGCAGGAATGGTATCGCACCCTGAATATACCCTTGCCGCAACAAAGCCAAACTGTGGTAGAGGCCTGAACGCTATGAATATTACACCAACGCCCTCACGTCCCGAACGCAAAGCCACACTGCGTTTTGGGCAAAGAGAGTTGAACTATATCACGCTTTTCGTAGCCCTTATCGTCATCGCCGGGGTGCTGTGGGGCGGCTATCGTGGCTTCATGAGCTTTAAAGCCCAGCGCGACATCGTGATCGCCCAAGAGAACCTACATACTCTCTATAGCGCCATGCTCTTATACAGCAAAGATTTTGATGGCAGATTGCCAAAAGCAGACCATTGGACGGATGCTATCCTCGGCTATCTCTCCGCTTCGAGCAGCCGGCCAGGTGGGCGTGAAGCTTTCTTGCACGGGCCGGCCGACAACGGCGAGGTGGGCTATGCCTTCAACACCTACGCCTCGGAATACAATTTTGAGCCGAGCGGCTCCTTTACCCAAAAATCCGATACCGACACGCAGTCTTCCATAGACCCCGATAGAACCGTGCTGCTCATCGAAAAGCCCAATGCCCCTCCCAACGCCACCGTCAGCATTCCGCCTATCAACAACGTCAACGACCAAGCCATTCTTTATAAGGCGCTCTCGTTTCCCCATAATACCGGCGATCCGGAGAACGCCAAAACCGTTATTCTCTATCTCAGCGGACGCATTGATGTGGTTACCCGACGCGATATGCGACCACAATAATGGAGGAACCTAGCCCTGTAAACGACCGCACGCCTAAAGGCGAGGGTCTCTCAGTGCAAGGCCTCCCCCTCGCTCTCGAAGGGTTGGGGTGTTTCGATTTGACAGGCGGCAACCAGATACCAGGAGCCGTTGGAGAACACGAGGTCGGTTTCTCCCCGATCAAGGCCGACGCCCTTCCCCTCAAGGCCGACGCCCTCCCCCTCATTAGTCGTCTCAAGCGTGTGACGGAGTGCGTCGGCCTGTTCCGGAGTGGGCAGCAGTTTGAGTTGGACGGTCAAACGCATTCGAGTTGCCCTTTGGGTATCCACATATCGCGTATACCGAAGTATACTCAATTATTCGATGACTATCCCTAACGAAAGGAGGGTGCGCTTCTTCCGCTCAAGGCCGACGCCCTACCCCTCGGCTAAAGCCGGCGGTTTCCGCGCACATTGCTATGAGTACCGCCTATACCCCCGGCCTGAAAGTCTCATCCTACACCCTCATCGAAAAGGAACGGCGTCTACCGGTGAAAGGGGAGGTGCTTGTAAAGGAAGGCGACGAGGTTTTGCCGGATACGGTGGTAGCGCGTGCCGAGCTGCCAAGTCCCATGCAAACCTTTCGCCTCGCCGCCCAACTCGGCATAGAGGCCTCGGCTTTGCCAACGGTGCTCAAAATAAAACAGGGCGACCGAGTGCAAAAAGGAGACCTTTTGGCCGAAACGCGAGGGCTTTTTGGGCGATTTTTCCGTAGCCGGTTCTATGCTCCTCTCAGCGGCACCGTAGAGCTTATCTCCCCTACAACCGGCAATATCGGCATTCGCCCCCCTCCTCTGCCGGTAGAACAACGCGCTTATGTGCGTGGGCATGTCCTGCGTGTGCTTCCCCAAGAGGGCGTGGTGATCCGTTGTGCCGGCGCGCTAGTACAAGGTATCTTTGGGGTTGGAGGCGAACGCTTGGGCACCGTTCATGTGGTAACCGGCGGCCCCGATAGCCCCCTCACCGAGCAGCACATCCACGAAAAGCATCAGGGTGGGGTTGTGGTAGGCGGCAGCCTCATCACCCCGGAGGCCTTGCACAAGGCTGCAACGGTAGGCGTTGCCGGCGTGGTTTCTGGGGGCATTGTGGACACCGATCTCATCGCCTTCTTGGCCGACATGCTCAACGACCCCAACTACGACATCGGGGTGGCCATCACCGGCCAAGAGCCAATCCCCTTCACACTCATTCTCACGGAGGGGTTCGGCTCCATCCCCATGGCCGAGCGTACCTTCCGCCTGTTCTGCCAGTTGGAGGGTAAACAGGCCTCCATCAACGGGGCCACCCAAATAAGGGCCGGCGTCCTTCGCCCTGAAGTGATCGTGCCACTAGACCCGACGGAACAGTCCTATCGAGATGCCGATATCCAACCCACCCAAGAGCTTGGCGTTGGCACACCCATTCGCCTGATACGCTCGCCCTATTTTGGCGAGATCGGCGAGGTTGCCGAGTTGCCCATCGCTCCCGAACAGGTGGAATCGGGGGCTGTGGTGCGCGTTTTGCGTGCGAAACTCGCCGATGGTCGTCTCGTCACCGTCCCTCGTGCCAATGTCGAGATCATCGAGGTGCTCTAAGAGACGCCGCACTGTGCCTGAAATAAACACGCGATCGCGCGTTTAAAACACGCGCGCGTGTTTATTATTCGCGCGCGTGTTTCTTCTCTCTGCCGAAATCTACCGGCGGTTCAGACAGGCGATCGGCTATGTGCGCCAACGTGGGTTCGAGCCGCTGCAACAGGAAACTCTGGTACTGCAGTATGTGCAGACCCATCAGCGCATCTCGCGCCATGATGTGATGAGCCTCTGCAAGCTAAACGAAGATCAGGCCTCCCGCCTCCTTCGCCGTTTGGTGAATGCAGGTAAACTAACACTGCACCGAGCTGGCCGTAGTTCCTTCTACACGGCCGCTTCTACCATCAAAGGTTAAAAGGAACGAGTCTATGAGCAATGCATCCGGCCATAACAGCAGCGTGCCACAACCCAGTGCCTCCGATCTAGCCCGCATTCAAGGCGGCGGGCTTACCCTTCTCGTCGTCACCCAAAAAGACCCGCTTTCTTTCTATCTCTTCCTAAACGGGCGCGAGATAGCACAGGCCGATGTCGAAAGCATGTCCATCCTCATTCAAGGCCCCGACGCCAACTCCGAAGGAACCATCCATACGGCGCTCTCTTACTATGTGCCCAGCATCAGCGGTGGAAAAAATACGCAAACCATTGGGCTTTTTCCGGGCATCGTGGAGATTATCGTCGAAACAAAGCGCATCCAAGTTACCGCCGCTCATCCAAATGCATTTGACGGACTTTGGGTCGGTCTCGGACTGCGTGCCGACGGTACCCCTTATCCACTCACCGGCCTTCATGCTTTCAACTTCCTGCTAGAAGGCACTCTGCTCCACGCCGAGCTTACCTGGATGAACGGCGTGACAGAAAGCATTATCGAGTAACCTCTAAACTTATTGTGCTTCATGCGCCTAGGACGAAAAAAAGCCCAAGGAGAGAGTCTCTCCTTGGGCAACTACAGCGCATGTCCGTACCTAACTAAAGCGCTAGTGGATCAGAATCTGATCGTTAGCCGGGATGGATATGCCGGTGGCTTGGGCAAACGGTGCCCCAAACCCACTTGCGGAGACCGGAATCAACAGCACCGTCCCATTAGCAGCGGATGGTTGTTGCGCTCCTACAACGACATATTTCCCATCCAACGTAAAGCCCAGCGTGGTTACCAGCCCTAGCTGATACGACTGATTTCCAACCGTGAAGCTGGGGCTGTAGATATTGCCTACCTGCGCCAAGTTGCCGGTATCCACGCCGGAAAGCAGAATCAACCCCGCATCGGTACCCACAACGGCCAGCTTACCATCCGGTGAAACGGCCACCGCATGAAGCACCGATACACCGCTTAACGCCAGCCGAGAGCCGTGCCTTTCAGGCCGAACGACTTGGCGACTGGTCAGCGACATCGAAGCCGGAGTCCTAAGATGCACCGAACGCACGGAGGGATTGCCGGGCAAACCGACAATAAGGCTTACGACCATACTGCCGTTAGCATCCCCAATAACGACCGCTCGACTCGAGTCCATAGGGCTGATAGCCATGCCATCGCGTCCATCCTCCATGTTGGAGGCGCCCTGTGCCGCTAAATTGGCGGTTTGTGTAAAGGTATAGCCCCCTCCACTCGCCGGCGCAATGGAGAACACCGTCAGGCCGCTACTTCCTCGTGCCAGCAATACCTTGCCGTCGTTGGAGATGACCACTCCATCACGATTGTCGGGTATGGCTATGGTTCCGGCAGCAGCCGGCTTGCCCGAAACGATGCCGGATACCACCAGCAACTGCGAACTGGAGTCGCCCGACACCACCGCCGTATCTCCATTAGGCATGATCGCGATGGAATCGCCATCGCCGCCATAGTTGGAAATGTCTAAGGTGTTTGTAGACACCGTGGGC
>NZ_DATGLN010000168.1:0-4924 GCF_035294165.1 Chthonomonas sp. | reverse complement strand
CACATCGTTCGGGCCGAGATAGATGGCATGGCCGCGCAGGTGCGCCATCGAAACCTCGAAGCTCACGCGCGTGCGCAACGAGGGCTTCTCAAAAAGCATGGCCAACGTGCGTGGGTAGTTCCAGTAGAGCGTGGGTTTGCGGGCCAGATCGCTCTTCTTCAGAAAAACGGCCACCTCAAGCAGCGCCCGAATCTGCTCTGCGGTGACGTCCCAAAGGGTCACCAAAGAGCGTTTGCGCCAGCCTGAGGCATCGGTTTGAATGAGTTGGCGAAGCTGTTCTTCGGTAGGATCGGTTGGCAGAGTCATGCAAGCGATTCCTCTCTACGAGGCCGGCTGAAGGGCATATTCGAGCGCTTGGACTACCCGATCACAGTCGGCTTTGGTCACCACAAGGGGCGGAACAAAGCGCAGCGTGCTATCCCCGATGGCGTTTGCCACGATGCCCTGCTGGAAAAGCGAATCGAGCACCGCCCTTGCTTTCGGCTGCATCAGCTCCACGCCAACCATCAAGCCCAGGCCGCGTACTTCCTTAATGCGGTTTGAATGCGCCCTTTGAAGTGCGCGCAGCCTACTGAGGAAATAGGCACCTGTCTCTGCGGCGCGCGCCATGAGGTTCTCCTCTTCAAGCACATCGAGCGTGGCGAGGGCGGCCGCACAGGCCAAAGGCTGCCCGGCAAATGTGGAACCGTGGTCGCCCGGCACCAGGGTAAGAGCGGCCTCTCCCCGTGCCAAACAGGCCCCCATGGGAAAGCCATCGGCGATGCCCTTTGCCAGGGTCACGATATCGCCTTGCACTCCTAAGGCCTGGCTTCCAAGGAAGTGCCCCGTGCGCCCAAGCCCACACTGCACCTCGTCGAAAATAAGCAGAACCCTAGCCTCATCACAGAGGGCACGCACGGCCTTAAGAAAGTCGGGATCGCAGGGATGGATGCCGCTCTCCCCCTGGATCGGTTCGATCATCACGGCGCAGGTGCGCTCGGAAAGAAGAGAACGAAAGGCCTCGAGGTCGTTAAGCGGCGCATAGTGAAAGCCGGGCACCAGCGGCTCGAACGGCTTCTGATATTTGGGCTGTGCGGTGGCCGTGACGGTGCCCAGCGTGCGCCCGTGGAAAGAGCCGTGAAACGTGATGATCTCGTAACAGAGTTCGCCCCGCTGCTGCTTCCCCCATTTGCGAGCTATCTTGAGGGCGGCCTCGTTGGCCTCGGCCCCCGAGTTGCAAAAAAACACGCGCTCCATGCCCGTCAGGTCGCAGAGGCGCTTGGCAAGTTTGGCCTGATGCGCGTTATGAAACAGATTGCTAACATGCATCAGTGTATGGGCCTGTTGCGCAATGGCACCTGCGATGCGCGGATGGCAGTGACCTACCGAAACGACCGCAATACCGGCCAA
This sequence comes from Chthonomonas sp., assembly GCF_035294165.1. Lineage (GTDB taxonomy): Bacteria > Armatimonadota > Chthonomonadetes > Chthonomonadales > Chthonomonadaceae > Chthonomonas. Next base: position 3,535 of record NZ_DATGLN010000168.1, on the reverse strand, counting down.
AAAGTCGAGGTAGGCGCGGCCTTCGCTGTCGTACAGGGTGGCTCCCTCGCCACGTACGAACACCACGGGGCGCCGGGCGTAGGTGCCCATCACATAGCGCGAATCGAGTTCAAAAATCTCTTGTGCGTTAACGCCAGCCTGCGGCTCGACGGTCGGCATGCTTATATCTCCCTTCCTTGTACCGCTAAAATTCGGTGTATCCTCCACGGCCACTAGGCGTGCACCATCGTGCCGATTCCTTGATCGGTGAAAATTTCGATAAGAAGCGCATGGGGCTTTCGCCCGTCAATAAGATGACAACGAGGAACCCCACCCTCGATGGCCGTGATGCAGGCCTCCAGTTTGGGAATCATTCCTCTATCTGCGGCACCGGTGCGCAACATCTCCTCCGCCCGCAACACATCCATCTCAACGATGAGGCTCGATTTGTCGTTATAGTCGGCATAAAGCCCTTCAACATCGGTGAGGATCACCAGTTTGGCAGCCCCCACGGCGGCAGCAATATGCCCCGCCACATGATCGGCATTCACATTGTAGCTCTCACCATCGGGACCTATGGCCACCGAAGAGACAACGGGAATGTAGCCCCTCTCCACCAGCAGATTGAGGATGCCGGGGTTCACCTTCGCCACCTCGCCAACATACCCTAAATCGCCCTTTGACGAGCGCATCTTGCACGCAACAATGAGGTTCGCATCCTTGCCGCTCAACCCAACAGCCTGCGCCCCCTGACGGTTCAGCAGCGCCACTATGGACTTGTTGGTCTTTCCGGCCAACACCATCTCCACGATCTCCATTGTGGCCGCATCGGTCACACGCAGCCCGCCAACAAAGGTAGGCTCGTGTCCCATCTGTTTCATGAGGGCGCTGATTTCAGGGCCGCCACCGTGCACGAGAATAGGACGTATGCCAACATAGTGAAGCAGCGCGATGTCTTGCATCACCTGCTCCTTCAAAGTCTCATCAATCATGGCGTTTCCGCCATACTTCACCACTACGGTCTTTCCGTAGAACTCGCGGAAATAGGGCAAGGCCTCAATCAGCACATCGGCAGGGGTTTGCATCGGCGAACTCTCAGGTATGGTATTCGGCGTTGATTCGGACATAGTCGTAACTGAAATCACAGGTATATACGGTGGCGCTCTCCTCTCCGAGGCCCAAATCGAGCGTAACGGTGACCTCCTTCCCTTTCAGGTAAGCATGGGCACCCTCCCTATCGAAGGGCACAGAGCCGCCCTGAGCGCAAACCTTGTAAGGCCCAATGAACCCATCTATCCTTTCGGGGTCAAGCTGCACGCCGGCGCGCCCGGCAGCGGCCAATAACCGACCCCAGTTCGGATCGCAGCCAAACAGCGCCGTTTTCACAAGGGGCGATTCGGCCACCGTTTTGGCCACCGTTTTCGCGACGGCCTTTGTCGGTGCACCTTGCACCGTTATGGTAACCAACTTCGTAGCTCCTTCACCGTCGCGGGCGATCTCTTTGGCTAGGGCTGTGGCGAGACGGGTAAGCGCGTCCACAAAATCCTCAAACGCTTCGCCTTCTCGCGATATTTCCGCTTCGCCCATGCCCGATGCCAGCAGAAGACACATGTCGTTTGTGCTCATATCGCCATCTACGGTAACGGAGTTAAAAGATGGCTCAACGGCACGACGCAAAGCTTCCTGCAGCAGAGGGCCGGGGAGGCGAGCATCGGTGGTAAGAAAGGCTAACATAGTGGCCATGTGTGGGGCGATCATGCCCGCCCCCTTACACATGCCCCCAAAACGGATAGGTGCCACCCAGTGGTTGGAATCGGCCTGCACGGCGCGATACTTGGGAAACGTATCGGTGGTCATAATGGCGCAGGCGGCGCGGGCATCGGCTTCGGCGGAACGGTCTAAAGCCTCCACCGCCTCAGGAATGCCTTTTTGCAATCTGTCCATCGGCAACGGATGGCCGATAACGCCGGTAGAGGCGGTAAGCACAGCGTCGGGCGCCACGTTCAAAAGGCGTGAGGTCCACTCCGCCAAGCTGCGGTTATCGGCCTCTCCACGCTCTCCGTTACAGGCATTGGCGTTGCCGGCATTGATCAGCACGGCACGTGCCACACCGCTGCTCCGTACAACACGACGCGAGTAGCGCACGCAGGCGGCCTGCACACAGTTCGTTGTAAAAACGCCGGCGACGGTGGCCATACTATCGGAAACCAGTAGGGCAAGGTCTTCCCCTTCGGTCTTCAACCCACATCGAACCGCGGCCACCACAAACCCTTCCGGGTAGGTTACCCCGGCCTGCTCTTCCTTCCACAACGTGATCATGGCCAGAGGCCTCCCGAATCCAGGCCGGCCGTCTCCTCAAAATGGCACATCAAATTCATATTTTGCACAGCCTGCCCCGCCGCTCCCTTTACCAGGTTATCAATGGCAGAGACCACCGTTACGCGGTTGGTGCGATCGTCCACCGCTAACCCGATGTGGCAGTCGTTGGAGCCATAGGTTCCCTTCGTAGAGGGCAGCCGGTCGGTGAAGATGGTAACAAACGGAGCCTCTTTGTAAAACTCAATGTAAAGTTCTTGCAGAGCTTTGGTCGTCTGGGGCGCCCCAAGTTGGGCATAGCAGGTGGCCAGAATGCCTCGCGTCATGGGGATGAGGTGGGGGGTGAAGCTGATGCGCAGTTGGGGAAGGCCGGCCACATCGGCGAGCACCGCCTCGATTTCGGGTGTATGGCGATGGGTACCCGCGATCTTGTAGGCACTTACATTTTCGTTCAGTTCGGAGAAGTGGTAGTCGAGGCCGAACTTCGAGCGCCCTGCGCCGGACGCTCCCGATTTTGCATCTACCAGAATCGAGCGAGGGTCTACCAAATTCGCTTTCAACAAAGGCGCCAGAGCCAAAATGGCGGCGGTGGGATAGCAGCCTGGGTTGCCAACGAGTCGCGCCTTTTCGATCTGCGGGCGGTAAAGCTCGGGAAGGCCGTAGATGGCCTCCCGATTCCATTCGGGGCAAGCGTGCGGCTGACCATACCACTGAAGGTAGGTCTCCACGTCGCGAAAACGAAAGTCGGCAGAGATATCAATGATGCGGCACCCTGCGGCCAGCAGTTTCGGCGCCAAGTGCATGGCCTTGCCGTTCTCTTGGGCCAAGAACACCACATCACACGAGGCGAGGAGGTCTTCGTCTATATCGGTGAAGCGTAATTCCGTATGGCGCGAAAGCCCCGGAAACGCCTCACCCAGCGGCTTACCGGCATAGGTGCCAGAAACTGCGCACCGCAACTGAACGTGGGGATGTCGTAGGAGCAGCCGCAACAGCTCACCGCCCGCATAGCCAGAAGCCCCCACAATTCCTACGTTAAGCATTATCTATCCCTTTGCCAGGCGCCCTTCCGAAGCGCAAAAAGCTCAAAAGTCCGGCGTACTTTATGGAATGAGATAGAAATCTTACCGCAGATAGCGCCTTCGAGTCAACCGGCAACAAAGCAAGCTAATCAACCTCTCTGCTAGGCCTATGGGGTTTGTGAATGCGTATATTTGATGATCTCGCAGTCACGAAGGGT
>NZ_DATGLN010000167.1:0-9151 GCF_035294165.1 Chthonomonas sp. | reverse complement strand
GTACTTAAGGGCCTTGCTGCCGTTGTAGGCGGCCAACACCCGCGTGATGGCCGAGGTCAACGTCGTCTTGCCATGGTCTACATGACCGATTGTCCCCACATTCACATGAGGCTTCGTCCGCTCAAACTTCTGCTTTCCCATAAGTCAGTCTCCTATTTTCCACCTGGTGAAGCGTTCACCATTCGATTTAGAAATAAGTAAAAGGAAGGCTCCGAAGATGCCCATAGAAGGGCTATTTTCATCGGAGCCGGTTAGGACATATCAGGTTTTGACGGGCTGTTTCTGCCCGGTTTTAGCCAAAATCTCCTCTGCCACATGGCGAGGAACCTCTTCGTAGTGGGATGGTTGCATGGTAAACGTAGCCCGCCCTTGGGTCATGCCACGCAGGTCGGTAGCGTAGCCAAACATTTCGGCCAGCGGCACCAAAGCCCGAATGGTCTGAGTGCCACCTGGGCCAGGCTCCATCCCCTCTACGCGCCCACGTCTTCGGTTAATGTCGCCGATAACATCGCCCATGTAGTTCTCGGGCGTAACGATCTCCACCTCCATAATCGGCTCTTTCAGGTAAGGGCCGGCGCGTCGAAGGGCCTCTTTCATCGTCTGGTTGGCGGCCACCTTAAAGGCGATCTCGCTCGAGTCCACCTCATGGTAAGAGCCATCCACCACAGCGACACGAACATCCACCACCGGATAGCCGGCCAACACGCCGGATTCCATCGCCTCGCGCACGCCCTTTTCCACAGCAGGGATGAACTCCTTCGGGATCACGCCACCGGTGATCTTGTTCACAAACTCGAAACCTTCGCCGGTCTCCAGCGGCTCGATTTCGAGTTCGCAGTCACCATACTGACCAGAACCACCGGTTTGGCGCTTAAACGGAACACGCGCGGAGGCCTTATGGCGAATCGCCTCTCGGTATGCCACCTGCGGTGCCCCGTAGTTGGCCTCGATGCCGTATTCTCGTTTTAAAATGTCAATTTTGATATCGAGTTGAAGCTCGCCCATACCGCTCAGGATAGTCTGGCCAGTCTCCGGATCGGTGGAAACACGGAAGGTGGGGTCTTCGCTGGCCAATTTCTGCAGGGCTGTAGCCAGTTTATCTTGATCGGCCTTCGTTTTCGGCTCGATAGCAATAGAGATGACCGGCTCGGGGAAGGAGATAGATTCCAGCAAGATAGGGTGCTTTTCATCGCACAGCGTATCGCCGGTGCGCGTATCCTTCAGCCCTACAATAGCCGCAATATCTCCGGCATAGACGGCATCTACATCCTCTCGATTGTTGGCATGCATCCGCACGATGCGCCCCACGCGCTCCTTCTTACCGGTCGAGGCATTCAACACGGTTTGACCGGTTGTGAGCGTGCCGGAGTAGACGCGGAAGAAGGTGAGCAGGCCGTACTTATCGGTTGCAATTTTGAAGGCCAGCGCACAGAAAGGCTCATCGTCGGAGGGTTTACGAATCTCTTCGGCCCCCGTATCGGGATGTTTGCCCACAATGGCCGGAATATCATCCGGTGCCGGCAGGTAGTAGACCACGGCGTCGAGAAGCGGCTGTATCCCCTTGTTTTTATAGGCCGAGCCGCATAGCACCGGCACGATGGCGCCGGAGATGGTGCCCTTTCGCAGGGCTTTACGAATCTCATCTACCGAGATCGGCTCTCCTTCGAGGTATTTCTCGATAAGCTCCTCATCCACCTCGGCGGCCGCCTCAACCAATCGCGTATGATACTCGTTGGCCTTATCCAAAAGGTCGGAAGGGATATCTACAATCTCGTACTTCTGTCCGATGTCATCGAGGTAGCGGATCGCCTTCATCTCGACGAGGTCTACCACCCCCACGAAGTCGGCTTCGCTACCTATGGGCAGCTGGATGGGCACGGCGTTAGCGCCGAGGCGCTCCCGTATCTTTTCGACCACCCCATAGAAGTTCGCGCCCATGCGGTCCATTTTATTAATGAAAGCGATTCGGGGTACGTGGTACTTATTGGCCTGTCGCCACACCGTTTCCGACTGGGGCTGCACCCCACCGACGGCACAAAAGATGGCGATTACCCCGTCCAAAACACGCAGGGAGCGCTCCACCTCCACGGTAAAATCCACATGGCCGGGCGTGTCAATGATATTGATGCGATGGTCTTTAATGCGTTCCCCTTTGGCATCGCGCTGAACGCCCCAGAAGCAGGTGGTTGCTGCCGAGGTGATGGTGATGCCCCGCTCCTGTTCCTGCACCATCCAGTCCATGGTGGCCGAGCCTTCATGCACCTCACCGATCTTATAGGTTCGGCCCGTATAGAACAGAATCCGTTCGGTGCAGGTGGTTTTCCCTGCATCAATATGGGCTGCAATACCGATGTTTCGCGTTTTACTTAAGGCGTACTCTCTTGCCATAACTCTCCACTCACTTCTCCCATGCTCGCACCGCGTTCGCTGACCGGCGCAGCACGGGCTAGGTATCCCTCAATTTCCTCGAAGCGTTCGGGTCGTGCCCTGCTCCTTTTTTGAACTCAGTTGGCTCTTCGCTCTCTCCTAAGCAAGCAGCCATCAAATACGATAATGCGCGAAGGCCTTATTGGCGTCGGCCATACGATGCACCTCTTCACGCCGCCGCACCGAAGCCCCCGTATTGTTAGCCGCATCTATCAGTTCCGCAGCCAACTTATCTATCATGCTTCGCCCCGACCGCTTACGCGCATTAAGCACAATCCAGCGGATGGCCAACGAGAAGCGGCGGGCTTCTCGAACGGGCACCGGCACCTGATAGGTCTGCCCACCAACACGACGCGGCCTTACTTCGACAACCGGCGCCACATTGCGAATAGCCTGATCGAACACTTCAAGCGCAGGTCGCTGGGTTCGGCGCTCTATCTGTTCCATCGCCTTGTAAAAGATGGTCTCCGCAACGCTCTTCTTTCCGTCCTTCATAAGGCGATTGATAAACTTCTGCACCATAACGCTGTTGTAGATCGGGTCCGGCGGTATCACACGCGGGCGGACGCCGCCTTCCGGCGCATTTCTCGGCATATTTTTCTCTCCTCGCTTTACTTAGGACGTTTTGTTCCGTATTTCGAGCGGCTCGATTTTCTGTCGCGCGTGCCTGCCGCATCCAGGGCGCCGCGCACAATATGATAGCGCACTCCGGGAAGGTCTTTCACACGGCCACCACGTACCAGCACCACCGAGTGCTCTTGTAGGTTATGACCGATCCCCGGAATATAGGCTGTTACCTCCACCTTATTGGTGAGGCGCACGCGCGCGATCTTGCGCAAGGCCGAGTTCGGCTTTTTAGGCGACACGGTTCGCACGCTTAAACAGACCCCTCGCAACTGCGGATGGCCTCGCAGTGCCGGCGCCTTTGTCTTTTTAATAAGCCGTTTACGGCCCTTTCGTACCAGCTGATTAATTGTTGGCATACGTTTCGCCGCTTCCTTCACCCAAAGCAGAGTTTTTACGATCTCAAAAAGAGACCCTACCGAAACCGAGGTTCGCGCATTATATGAGGAAAGGCATTAAAAATGCCCTCAGCCATTGGCCGGGCAGGACAACACGCGCACAGGAGCTGTATCGTCGTTACGGAAGTCCCATGAAGTCGGGGGAAGCCCCGCTTTTAACCGCCTCCTTTACGTTAAGTGCGTCTGTCCTACCGCGCCATAAACCTCCTAGCGCGAGAACCTGTGTAGTTTACTCCAACTCTTCTCTTTTTGTCAACCTTTTTCGCGTCCATTTTCTCGAAATCGGCTTTTTGTTCGCACACGGCCTCTCCAAACTTGTGCACGGAGGCTTCATGATAGCCCGTTTTACTTTTTGTGGATAACTTCTCGATATAGATTTGCGTAGGGATTTAAAGGCAAATCCCCATAGAAAGCTTAACATGCTTATGGAACCGAATATGAGCGCAAAGGTACAGTTCATCGAGGGTATCCCCGTGTTTGGGGAGCCACAAGAGGATGCAGTAACCCAGATTAGAAACTGCATGAAGCACAAGAACGCCTATCGCGCCGCCCTTATGGCCGACCACCACGTTGGCTATGCGGTGCCGATTGGGGGGGTGATCGCCTATTACGACGCCATCTCGCCTTCGGGAGTAGGCTTCGACATCGCCTGCGGCAACAAGGCGGTGCGACTCGACGTTCCGGCCGAGGAGGTGCGGGCTAACATCGGGCGTATTATGGACGACATCGCTTCCCAAATCTCCTTCGGCCTTGGTCGCGCCAACAAAGAACGTGTAGACCATCCGCTGTTCGACGACCCGGCGTGGAAGCTCGAACCGGTACGCTCCCTTAAGCAGATGGCCTATGCACAGCTTGGCACGGTGGGCGGCGGCAACCACTACGTGGATATTTTCGTGGACGAAGAGGATCGCGTGTGGGTGGGGGTTCACTTCGGCAGCCGTGGGCTAGGGCATCGCACCCTCACCTGGTTCCTAAAGAAGACCGGTGCGAAGGATGGCATGATGGTAGACCCCCTGGTGTTGCCGCTGAAAGAGGAGTTGGGGCAACTCTACCTTGAATGCATGCACCTCGCCGGTCGCTACGCCTATGCTGGTCGGGACTGGGTTTGCGATAAAGTTGCCAAAATCATCGGGGCCAATATCGTGGAGGAGGTGCATAACCACCACAACTTCGCTTGGAAAGAGACCATTGATGGAGTTGAGGTGTGGGTTGTGCGCAAAGGGGCTACGCCCTCATACCCCGGCCAAAAAAGCTTCGTTGGCGGCACCATGGGCGAGCCGGCCGTCATTTTGGAGGGGGTTAGCCCCGAAAAGAGCGAAAAGCACCAGAACGTGCCCCTGCTGCACTACACGCTCTTCTCTACGGTGCACGGTGCGGGTCGCGTGCTTGGGCGCAACCAGGCAAAGCGCACGCTCTCGCGCGATAGCATGACGCAGTGGGTGCAGCGTGCAGGCGTTACGCTTCGTGGCGGCGACGTGGACGAAAGCCCCGAATGCTACAAGCGCCTAGATGAGGTGCTGCGGCACCAGGGTAAGACGGTACGTATTCTTCATACCCTCAAGCCCATCGGTGTAGCGATGGCCGGGCGTGGGGTGGTCGATCCGTATAAGGATTGATCTTCCCCTCTTGGAAACCCAGAGAGGATGGGGGGCTTATAGAGGCCGGCAGTCCTAGAGGCAGTTAACAAAGCAAGCCCGCCTTACTCGCCCCCTATCCCTCCTTTCCCCCTATTAGCGAGAAAGGGGACTGGTGTGCCGGTCTTGCAAAGGGAAGGTTATCATAAAAAACCGAATGCCGGTTTGTTGGCCTTCGTCCTTTCGTCTACATGGGCCTATCCGTATAGGCGCTATACTTCTCCTGGATGAGCTGTTGCACGTAGCGAATGCGCTCTTGCGTGAGAGGGTGATCGCTAAGGAACTCCGGCGGCTGTGGGTGGCCTTTTGTGGCCTGCTCTAACATATCAAACAGTTCCAACATGCCGTTGGGGTTATATCCGGCAGCCACCATATCCTCCAGGCCACCGATATCGGCCTGCTTCTCCTCATCACGTGAATATTTCAGGTCTATGGCGCTCAAGGCCAAGTCACCTAAACTCTGCAATGTGCGATTTGCATGGGTTAAGAGCACAATTCCTAAAAAGCCAAGCTCCTCTTTCCTCTGGGTAGCCACTCGGCGTGCCCAGTGCTGTAAGCGCACATGGGTCATCTCGTGGCCGGTAACGGCGGCTAGTTCCGAATCATCGTGGATGCGATCCATGAGACCGGTGAACATGAAGATAGGCCCACCCGGCAGCGCAAAGGCATTTATCTCCTTACTCTCTATCACATGAAACCGATAGTCCCAGGTGCGTCTGTCTTTCTCATCTAGCGCCGCCCGCAGGCGCTCTCCCACGCGTTGTAGCCATCTCTCCTGAGGTCCATGAACCACCCGATACTGCTGCAATATCTGTCGCTCTGCCTGCTGTCCCACTTTCTTCTGCTCGGAGATGCTCGGCATAAAGATGTCGGCACGAGCTTGCTCATCCATCGTCGCCAAGGCCACCAGCAATCCACCGGTTGTTAGCTCTCGCAAAAACTGGCGACGCGATTTGCGCTCAATCTCACCCAATATCTTCTCGACGTCCGGGTTGCCACAGCACCCTTTATGCTGACACATGGTCTCTGCTCCTTCCATCTTCATCAGACGACTTTCCAAACGGCGGTGTTCTCTTAGCCTTTTCCAAAAACCGGTGATCTCGTCAGTTCACTTTTCCTATACGAAAGGGAACAACCTCTGTGAATGCCCAAAAGCTAGGTTTTGGAAACCGAGTGCGCTCATTCAACAAGCCCTTGCCGGCTTGCCCTAACGAAGGTTTGGCTTTATGGGGACCTTATGGGCCTCTTGGTTTCCAACCTAACTGCCCATAGGAACCTAGAACATGTCAACACATCTTGTCAAAATGCTCGATCGGCTTATCGTGCTCTTGATGGTCGCTATTTTGCTGGTGCTAAGCTGGCCGGTGTGCGTGGCTCTTTGGCCACGCTAAGCACAACCGAAGGCCTCCACCTAGAACAAGCGGACACACCTTAGCGCAACGTTTTCCTCTTGCTTAACAGCAGGGCAGGCATCGCAGAGGCTCCCATCTGAGCGATATTTTATAGAAATGTGCGCGCGGAAACCACCTCACCTCGAAGCAAAGCGAGAGGGACCTTCGCCTCTAGGCGTGGGGGCGTTTACCAGACATATCTCGTTTATCCAACAGACGCTAACCTCCTCTCGTCTTATCTCCTTCCCCTGCAGGCTCTACCTCCAGGTGAGCTAAAGTACGCAACTCCTTCGTCTCAGGAGTATACTCCCACACAATCGTTTGAGTATTCAGCTCCCCCAATACTCCACTCTGCCGCTTGCTCAGGAACCCGTATAACCGAGACCCCATCCAATAGCTCACAAAACCATCTGCACTCTTCGGAGATAACTGCGGTGGCAATCGGCGCTGCAGAGTATACTGCCCGTTTAATGTACAAACGTATATCCCCACCGGGCTTACCACAAACAGCTGACCATCTTGCCCCATATTTACCCCGTTTGTCAAACTATCCCTGAATAGGTAGCAGGGAGAGCCACTCCGAGGTTTATACATTCCCCCTACAGCGGGGGCCTCGGATTCACGCAAAAACGCATGCAGAACACGACAGCGTCCCTTGAAGTAATCAAACAAGAGACCTTTGCCGTGGACGCCGCCCTTCGCTATCCCATACAGATGTCCCGAACGATAGGCGATCAGCTCCGGAGCGTAGCCCTCTACCCGTCTCTTGAACCGGTAAAGGAGTTGTATCTGTTGGGATGCGGTTAAGCAGAGCAGAGCGCCCTTCCTATACCACCCACCCCATGCTGTAAAGTAGGTATTGCCATCCGGGGACTGTAGAGGATAGCTAAAATCGTTGCAGAGTGCAAATATATGCAGGAGGCGAAAGCCTGTCTGGGGCTGATAGGTAAACAAAACGCTTTTGATCTGTTCAGAAACTGTAATCATCGCCAGACCATACAGATTGTGGTCGTTACCCTCCCACAGAACCGCAGGCCACGTATGGGATGAGAACCTACGAAGCACACGGATCTGCCCCTCCTGAGTACACGAGAAGAGAGCGCCTCCGCCCGCATTAGAGTTCGTAGTGAGGCCATAGAGCAGAGAGTGACTCGCATCCACCACCAAAGACCCAACACTTGCGCCCTCTGTACTCGAAAGGGTACGTAAACGTTGATACTCTCCGTCTTTCCACCAAAATAGGGTACTGTACTCTGAAGAATCCGTAAAGGCCTCCGTCACCCCATAATAGGTGTTGTTGGTGCCGGCGACCAACACTCTAGGGAAGCCTTCATCAGAAAAACGGCGGAGCACTACAAACTGATGGGTAGGGGGGTCTATCTTGAATAACGTCCCTACGCTGGAATCGATCCCGTAAATATCGCCATCTTTTCCCGCAATGAGGGTTACACTCTCACAGCCATAAAGAAGGGAAACACCGAGGAGGAACAGCCACAGTTGTCTCGATCTTTTGCCGTTCCCCAGGAAGGTAGCAGTGCGCAGCTCTTGCCAGAACGACCGTCTCTTTGTCTTGAGGCGATCACAGCTTGAAGGTAAACGGACGGGCGTACCATTTTTCATCATTAGTGCATCTCCTTTGGCTTCGAGTGGAGAACAAAATCCGATTGGCGTTTGTCTTGGAGTAATAAGCTTCATAAATATCACTAAGATACCCTAACAACCTGCAGATCGCAAGGAGCGACGTAATTTTTATCTTTGCCCCCATCGTAAGACCTCCAGCAAGCATAGAGAGAGAAGTCCTCATGTCAGTTTGAGGACTTCCCTTTCAAGCGCCTGTTTAGGGCGATAGAATCGTATAGGAGGTTGGCGTTTAGGCAGATTAGGTTTTGGCGGTGGTTGCAGTTAAGCAGACATGGTCATCGTGTTATGATGGTTATGCGACGCAACCACTCACTTTGAGTCGGTTGAACCAGCAGGAGGAGCCGATCTGCTTTGCAGAAATTGTTCTAGTAGCGTCTGCAATGTAGTTTGTGCACCCTCTAACTCCTGCTGCGATAGGTGCACAGCCTCGCTTTTACTAACGAGACGTTGCCCCTCCAAACGAATATATCCCTCACTGCCCTCCGAATTCTGCAAACTGATCATGGGTACCACCTCGCCACTTCCACCAGAACTGTCGAACCCCATCGAGATAAAACTAGGCGCCTTCCCCGGTGGTTGATATATTAGGGTGACAAGGGGGGTGAAGGGAACGAGTGGCTTCATCTTGTGGCCAATTTGAGTTGCCATCTGCTGAGAGAGCCTATTCAGCGCAGAGCTTTGCCCCATAAGAAAACCATTAAAAATCTTCTTGTTCCCTTCCCAGGAGCTAAGCTGAAGAACCGGAGTGCTCTCTTCTCCTTGTTTTATAGAACCCATAGTGATTACCGGCCGGCCTTGACTATCCACTATAGTCAACGATTGGGTTCTGAGGTTAGGCATCGTGACGCTCTCCTCCTGAGGCTGCGAGGAAGCGCTGCGCATCGTTACCCCAAAAGCCCCTATAAGAACGCCTAACAGCACATAAAACCCTGCTATGCCGAACCGGCTCAGTAGCCTCTTGGAACCAGACATCTTACTTTTCTCCTTTCGGGTTGATGGGGGAGAGAGGCGTTTGTGCCTCTCTCCTTTCTTTTAT
>NZ_DATGLN010000166.1:0-21582 GCF_035294165.1 Chthonomonas sp. | reverse complement strand
ACGTGGCGGCAGGACGCATGGTTACCGAAAAGCTTCTCTCGGATGGTCATCGTCGCGTCGCCTATATCGGCGGCCCCAAAGGCGTGAACGTGTCGGAGGATCGCTTAACGGGCTATCTCGAGGCTCTTCAAGCCAATGAGGTGCCCTTCCAAGCCGTCGAATACGGCAACTTCACCGCAGACGGTGGGCGCCAAGCGATGAAGAAGCTGCTGAGCCTCCCCACACCTCCAGATGCTGTGGTCGCCGTAGACGACGTCACTGCCGCCGCCGCTATGCAGGTGGCTCTCGAGAACGGTTTGCATGTGCCAGAAGATATCGCCTTCGTGGGCTTCAACAACTCGAGCTTCTGCTCTTATCTGGAGCCGCCGCTTACTTCGGTCTCTATTAACATCAGCAGCCTTGCCCGCACGGCCACAGAGATGTTAATAGACCTTATTGAAGGGCATGCCGGCCGTCCACAGCGCTGCATTGTGCCCTGTCACATCGTGCTGCGAGGCTCAACACGCCAAAGCGCCTCCGTACTGAAAGACCCTAATCGCTATGCTTCTAGATGAAACGCTATCTGACTTCGGCTTCATGCGCCCTGTTCAAAGGCGCTTGAACATATACCAAGACACAAACTTTCATAAAGAAAGGATCGGATCGTATGCAACGTAGCAAAGGTTTCACGTTGATTGAACTGCTAGTGGTTATTGCAATTATTGCAATACTAGCAGCTATTCTCTTCCCTGTCTTTGCCCAAGCGCGTGAGAAGGCACGCCAGACGGCCTGTCTCTCTAACCAAAAGCAGATCGGGCTGGCCATGCTGATGTATGCGCAGGACTACGACAACTATATGCCGGTCTACATCTGGCCTAACAGCTACATCGTGGCGGCACGCCTAGAGCCTTACATCAAAAATACCCAACTGTTCAAATGCCCATCCTCCACTTTCCCCATGGGCACCATTCAACACAAACAGCGCGATAACGGCCAGGGCGACTACATGCTTCCTCCCGATGACGGCTGCGTGGGCTTGCCGCACTCCAACGTGGGCGATGCACAGTACTATAACGACGTCTATCCGCCGATGGACTACGACTTCAACAACATCATGTTGACCTTCGATAGCCACTGGGTTCCCAATAGCTGCCCCGGCCTTTACGGCGGCTATGAAGCCCCTATCTCCTTCGACAACCCCGATATCGTAAGCTCGGCGAAGGCGGCGATGATGATTGACTTCCCGGCAGCAGGCTTCCTGTGGCCGGGCGGCGTTGGCAATCCGCAGCCGAATTTCTGGGGCAGCCCAAGCTTCCAGGGGCGACATAACTCCGGCTCCAACGTGCTGCATATGGACGGTCACGTGCACTGGTATCAGTTCTCAAAGCTCTATCCGGAGGGTGTAGAGTACAGCGGCAAGAAGAACGAATGGGGCTTCTGGGGACTCGCTTATGGCGATCCCAGCGTTCAACAGTAGCTTTTCTTGCGAATGCTGCGAGGGCAAGTGGAGTTAACTTCGCTTGCCCTTTTCTAACGATGTCCATGAAAGGAGTGGAGATGAGGATCCCGAAGTGTTTGAAAAGCCTACCGTATTTTGGAGGAGCCTGTGCGCTTATCGCCTTGGCAGGCTGCAGCAACAACCAAGGCAATCCGGCTCCAACAGGACCGCCACCGCATCAAACCCTGCAGCAAAAAATTCAGGCCATCCAGAATAACCCGGAGCTTCCTGCTCCGGCGAAACAGGCTGCCATTCAAAAACTAGAACAGCAGGCAGGAACCAACACGAATACGAACGGGCAGTAAAGCCTCTCCGTGCACTACGCTAAGAGACAGGGCTTTCCCATTCGCATAGGCTCTGGTAGGGAACCGCAGGAAAGGGCGGGTAAGTTCCCGCCCTTAAATCTTCTGAGGCAATAGACCTACGGAAGCAGGCCCCAGCTTCCATCTGACTTTTGATAGGGAATGCCCCAAAGCTCTGTGCTGTTCTGATAGGGCCCTGCGTCCGTAATGACGTAGGCCTTTGTGCTCTGCCCGTCGAGCTGAATGCCAACATAGGGGTTGCCGTTTGCATCGGTATAGGGCTTTGTGTGCACCACCTTCGCATGGCCATCGGCATACACCGAGTTGACCGTTGTGTTATGGCGCGCCTGCACCGGCGAACAAAACAGGCAGAAAGCCGATGTAGGGCCTTGGAGAGTAACGGTAGCATCGGCAAAAGCGCTGGTCTCCACCGGGAACTGCAGTTCGGCCAATCGGTGTACCGGCCGGCCGGTCTCTCCGGCGAAGATCGGGTTTGGATCGCCATCATCAATAAGCGCATAGTTCGGCTGATCGCTCACTTTGATAAGCTCCGGCGAAACCGGGCAAGGGGCCGGTAGGCCGATCGTCTGCATGGCCACCGGGAAGTTAAGCGGCGTGCTATCGGAAGGGCATAGCAGTATCAACGCGTTCTTTTGGTAGGGCTGAATCTCTTGGTAGCTCGTCATCACGCAGGCGTTTCCGTTGTTCTGCCCTAGATAGAGATTGATAGGGAAGGTCTCGTCGTAGTCCTGCACATACATATTCAAGGCCAAGCCTTGCTGCTTCAAGTTGGAGAGACAGGAGATGGCCCGTGCCTTTTCGCGCGCCTGGGCGAAGACAGGAAAGAGAATGGCTGCAAGTATCGCGATAATAGCAATAACGACAAGCAGCTCAATTAACGTGAACGCGGTACGACGATGGTGTTTCATTCTCGAATGAACCTCCTCTTCGTTGTCAGGAAATTTGGGTTGCTGGTATCGGTTCTTCACCAACGACGTTTTTTTCTACATCGTTAGCAAGAATCCTTCTTTGAAAGACAGTTAACAGCAGAATCCTAACGAAAGTTCCTGTTTTCAATCGTTGGAGGTGGTGTTATCCGTGTTTTGGGGTTTCGTCTGGGGAGGATTCAGGCTATTCTTTAACAACGCATCGGCCTCCTGAAGCGCATGCAGCGTGTTCGCGCGCGCAAGGGCTAGCGTATCAGCAGCCTCACGTGGGGTACGCGCCGGATCGGCGAGAATGTCATGGAAGTAGCCGATGCCTTGTAAAAGCAACGCAGCGCTTTGACCATAGGCGGCCTGTGCTTTCTCGGCTCCGGCAGCCGGGGGAAGCTTGGCCAGAAAATCGTTCAATGCAACAAGGCGATTCTGCAGGTCAGAAAGGTCGCGTAAGGCCTCGGTAACGCTGAGGCCGCCTTGCACACAGGACTCATATATCTGCTGTAGGGCATCGGCATTATCATGAATGCGCTGGCTGAGAACAGGCATCAGCGTTGCATAGCAGTTAAGATAGCTTGTGGTATCGGTGGGAGGCAGGAGTTGACGCGCGGTTTCGAGTTCGGAAAGCCCTTTGGCATATAAACTCGGGTCGGAATTGGCCTCCTTCACAAACAGGGCAGCGAGACGCAAGGCAGGAAGCGCGCTTTTGGCGTTGATAGAGGCCGCCGTTTCATAAGCATTTTGGGCATCGGCATACTGTCCATTGGCCAGCAGCACGTCGCCCAAGGCGATGCGAGCCGCCACGTCCTGAGGGTTGTGGGCTACAAGCTGGGTGAACAACTGCAAAGCGCCCTTCGTATCTCCCTTGGCCTCAAGCACCTGCGCTTCAAGCTGTGTTAGCTCCACATCATTGGGGCAGAGAAGAAGGCTGTCTTGAGCCTCAGCATCCGCTAGCGCAACAAGGTGTCGCTGAAGGTAGGTCTGAATAAGCAAAGCTCGAGGCTTTGGGTCGAAGGGGTTCCCATCTACAGCTTGACGCAGCAGCATAATGGCATCGGCCACATTGCCGTCACGCAGGGCATCGCGCGCTTGCGCCAGATAGTCCGGCAGGGGTGGTGTGGGTTGCGTCGCAGGACTACTGCTAGGCATAGGGGCCGCTGCAGCCGTTTTTTGCGCGGAGGTGGAGTTCGCATCGTTCAATGCCACAGTTTGGGGCAGCGTTATGGGCAAAGAGGCCAGCAAGTGGGTCGGACTGCCAACTGCGCCGGAGATGCTATCTACCAGGCCATAAAGCAGGGCTTTGCGCCGTATCTCCTCCGTAACCCCGCGCCGAGCGGGCGGCATATCTACATGAAGACGATTGGAGTAAGGCATCGTCCAGCTCTCCGCAGGTGCCCGATGAAAGAGCGACACGTCCACCTCCACCGATTCTGGAAGAATATGGGGTTGAATAGAGAGAAGATAACGCGCATCGTAGGCCTCTGCGAGCCGTTGTTGCGAGATAGGCGAATCGAGCGTGTTCAGGTCTTTAGGCGTTAAGAGATGATTAAGAAGCGCATTTTTTACAGTGGGATCGTAGGGACTATAGAGCACAGGAGTGTAGAGCGAAGAGCTTTTCAGCGACTGTTTTAACAGGCCGGCCAGGAGTTGAGGCAAATCGGAGTTGGGGGTTTTAGGGTCTTTACGCACGAGAATAAGCAGTTTAGGTAGGTTAGGCGAGGTTGCGGGCGTCTCGGCAATTGAATAACTGCTTCCCAGCACTCCCAAAAGGGCTATCCAACCTAGAATACGAAAACGAATTAAGGGCTGCACAGCTTGATTCCCTGATCGCATGCAATAATGCCGGCGCGGGCCTCCGTCACCTTCCGCCCGGCCTCAAGCAACTGCTGGTAGGCAGCTTTGGCCTGACGAAAATTATCGGCAGCCTCCGCCTTCTTGCCCTCGCGTTGATAGCAGAGGGCTATCTGTTGGTACACAAAGCCGGTATCATCTCCCGCAGAGGGGAGAGCTTTCCTATAGGCCTCTATGGCCTGATCATACTGACCGCTCAACTGCAGATGCTGCCCCATGGCGATGTAGGAACGGGCGGAGCTATCGCCGGCGGGGCCTGAAGCGCCGTTAGTCCGATAAACACGAACGATGGTGGTACCTTGGCCGTTCGCTGCAGAGGATGCCGGGCCGTTGCTTGAAGAGAGGGATGCGCTGCCGGAAACAGGAATAACCACCGTGTTCTCATCGGAACTCGTAGAGGCCTCGCTGGCAGGAAGCACGATGCGTCGTGAAGACGTTGTAGAACCGGAAGACGGCGTAGGATGAACGAGTGCCGGTGGCAGTGAGAGATGCGACGGCACAACGCCAATAGAAGCGTGCGAAAGACCTGAAGAGAGGCCGGTTTGCTGTGCTCCACCGCCATCGTGAGAGCGCGACGGTTGGGGCGACTCTGTAGGCAAGGAAGCGGTGCTTGAGGCCGAAGACGGTCTAGGAAACGGCGATGGTGTTGCGGAGGGGTTCGGCGAGGGGGCGGTCGGGCGCTCGGCGATGATGGGCGGCAAACTAGGCGTGTTCATGCTCAGCTGCGTGGCGCGCCCCCACTCGTATGCGAGGATGGCCACGGCAGCAGCCAACATGAGGATCGTCGTTGCAAGGATCAGCACAACGCTGATGCGATTGTCCCCCGCACGGTTTGGAAGAGGCACCGAAGTTGGGTTTGACGGCTTGCTCTCCGCCTTACGCTTTAACTCTTCCAGATGCAACCGGTAGGCCACGCTGTCGGGGCGAAGTTCCGTAAGGCGCTCATAGACCTCCGCCGCTGCGAGATAGTGCTCCTGTTTCTCCTCAAGCTGCGCCATCAGCGCAAGTGCCTCTTCGTTTGCCGGATCGGCCTTTAAAAGCTGCCGGCATTTGAGCAGAGCCGTCTCCACATCCTCCTGCTTGTAGGCAAGGTAGGCTTGCTGAAGAATAGTAGAGGCCGTTTGGGAAGAGGACGACGCCAGTGACGTGCCACAGCGTACACAGGTCTGATTATCGGGTTCGTTCGTTGCGCCGCAGTTTTGGCATTCCATAGTCTATTCGCCCCTCTCTCATGCTTGGTGATAACCTGCACCGCTTCCACGCGCCCAAATACCGCTTTAGCGCAGGTGCATTATAACCGATACGGCCCTCTTTGACAAGGGGTATCGAGAACCGTGCTGTTTAAACATAGAAACACCTCTGTTGCGAGCGGTGTTCCCACACCTTATTTAGAAACACAAAAGAGCAGAGATAGATCGTTTTTCTTCGTTAGGGAACCGTAGAAGCCTCTCTTCTCGGTATTTAAAAAGCGGTACAGCCGCCCGTAGCGGCCGGAGGATGAGAATGGACACATCAAATTCGATGCGTTGGTTAGTTTTGACTTTTCGCTTGCTGCTAGTTTGTTGCACTGGATTACTACTCTATTATCTGCTTGTTGACCGTCCCTCTCCTCTGCCAAAGGAGCTTCTGGTGGCCAAGAATAGCCTATCGCACGGAGATGAAGCCGAAGCGCGTGCAGCGCTCGACCACTATTTAGACGCCCATCCCCACGACCCCACGGCCTACCTAGAGGTGATCGGCCTATGTGAGAACTTTCCCCACACCGCCTCCGACCTTCTGTTGAACTACGCCCAGCGTGCCGTGCAAGACTGTAGCAATGCCGACAGCACCAGTCGCTCGCGGCTTTATCTCGCCTTGGCCGATGCCTATACCCAGCAAAAGCCTCCGAAAAACCAGGAGGCGCGTGCAGCCGCGCTACAGGGGCTAAACCTTACCCCAGACGATCCTCAAACGCTGAACGACACCGGCTACATTCTCGCGATCACGAGCAACGATCCGGACGATCTTAAGCGGGCGCAGATTCTCGTCGCTAACGCGCTTACCAAGTTACAGCATAGCTTCGACTTCTCTTCCGACAGGAGCGAACTCTACGCCGCTGCTGAAGACAGCTACGGGTGGGTGCTCTACCGCCAGGCCGTCTGCGGCCCTAAATCGCAGGCGCATAACCTCTACGCCGACGCCGTGGAGATGTTGCTGCAGGCGACTTCCGATCTGCCCAAAAACACGCCACCGGTGGCAGCACGCACTTACTACTATCACCTTGCAGCCGCCTACTATGGGCTTGGGAGATACGACCTCGCCAAACATGCCATCCAGGTCGCTCTACTCTACGACCCTAACTATGAAGAGGCCCTGCAAGAACAAAAGATTATCGAAGCCGCTCTTGCGAAAACGCCCTCCACCGAGGAGGCCTCTGTCGGTACAACCACAACTCCACAGCTCTCTACGCCGATACCCAAGCTCACCCCGGCCTCTTTACCGGCCCAGAAGTGAAAGGCGGAGGGCCGTTTGAAGTCCTCCGCTTACCCAGCCCCTCCTAGAAAGCCACTCCCTTGAAGTATACTAATCCGCACTAAGCACACGAACCACGCGAATGAAGCTTTTGGAGGGAGATTCCATGCCCGTTTTCGAGATGCCTTTAGAGCAGCTAAAGCGCTACCAAGGCAGAAACCCCAAGCCCGACGATTTCGATGCCTATTGGCAACGTGCGCTCGCCGAGATGCGTGCAACCGATCCCCAGGTGGAGCTTATTCCCCACCCGACCAAGGCAAGTTTTGCCGAATGCTTCGACCTCTATTTCACCGGCGTAGGTGGCTCGCGCGTCTATGCGAAATATCTTCGCCCAAAGGCCGCTCCAAAGCCTCATCCGGCCCTCCTTATGTTCCACGGTTATAGCGGCTCAAGCGGCGATTGGACCGATAAACTGCCCTATGTCGCACAGGGCTTCTCGGTGGCCGCCCTGGACTGCCGTGGACAGGGGGGACGCTCAGAAAACATTGAAGGGGTTCGCGGCCCCACCCTACGGGGGCACATCATTCGCGGGCTGGACGATCATCCCGACAAGCTTTATTACCGCTCCGTGTTTCTCGATACGGCTCAGCTCGCCAGCATCGTGATGAGTTTTCCAGAAGTAGATGCCGACCGAGTCGGGGCCACCGGTGGCTCACAAGGAGGCGCCCTCACCCTCGCCTGCGCCGCGCTTGAACCGCGCATACGAAAAGCAGCCCCGGTGTTTCCTTTTCTCTGCGACTACCTACGCGTTTGGGAGATGGACCTCGCCGTCGGCGCCTACGAAGAGATACGTACCTTCCTCAGGCAGTTCGACCCGCGCCATGAAAGGGAGCAGGAGATATTTACACGCCTCGGCTATATAGATTGCCAGCATCTAGCCCCACGCATTCGAGCCGAGGTGCTTATGCTTACCGGCCTTATGGATACTATCTGCCCACCGTCCACACAGTTTGCCGCCTATAACAAGATCGAATCGCCTAAACGCATGATCCTCTACCCCGACTACGGCCACGAGGGGCTACCCGATTCAGCCGACATTCTCTTCGAGTTTTTTGCCGATCTCTAGCCGATAGTCCGAGAACCTCTCTGTTAGGCGATTGAACACTTTAGACCTGGGTGCAGCCCATATTCAGGGTGAATGGTGCCCACACTGGGTTTAGGCTTTCTAAACCCGAAGTCGAGCATACAAAATAGCGGCAAAAAAGACGATAATTGGGCGATAAATGCGGCCAATGAATCGTATTTGTTTTGAACTGAAGAGAGAACAACGCCTCTCTTGGAAAATACGCACCATAATGCGGCGCCTCGCCGCCCAGGAGTGATGGATCGAATGTCTGAAGATTCTGAGATCGTATTGACCCCAGGAGGTCATGCTAAGCTGCGCCAGCGGCTCGACTATCTGCGCAATGTGCAGAGACCCGATATCGCACGCCGTCTGCGCGCTGCCAAGGAGGGCGACGACCTCACAGAAAACTCAGAGTACGAAACGGCCAAACAAGAACAGGCCCTCGTCGAAAGCGAGATTCTCGAACTCGGCCACCTGCTTCAGATGGCTCGTGTGGTGGACGATGAATCTATTCCTACCGACCATGTAGACATCGGCTCTATTGTGGCAATGACCAACTTGGAAAACGGCGCACAGTGGGAGTTCACTTTGGTAAGCTCGGCAGAAGCCGACCCCGACCACAACCTCATCTCCGACGAATCGCCCATTGGCAAGGCGGTTAAGGGGAAGAAAGTGGGAGACATCGTCTCTATCCGTGCGCCTAAAGGGATCATGAACTACCGCATCGAGAGCATTCGCAAGTAGCATAGCCTGTCACGATACATCGCCTCAGCTAGAGGCACCGATTTTTATGAAAATGTCTTGCAAGACGTTTTCGGCGGTGCTCTTTCGGGAATCGCTGCCATGTAAAAGAACCTAGGTAGGTGTGAAGGGAGGAGACCAAACGAATCGATCGTGAACGACGAACGCAAACCGCTTGTTGCCACTAACACAGAGAGCGCCTCACCAACAGCCCCACAGGCAGAGGAGGCCAATAGCTTAGCGCAGGAAGAGCAGGAGCGAAGCGAAGAGACCGCCCGGCGCCTTGCCAAACTGCAGGCGTTACGTGCCGAAGGCTTCGACCCCTTTCTCATTGAGCGCTATGTACGCACTCATACCGCCTCCGAGCTTACCGATGAGACGGCCGCCCACTGGACGTTACCGGATGAGCAACGGGAGCAACTGGAGGTCTCCGTGGCCGGACGCCTTACCGCGCAGCGGGTTAAAGGTAAGGTAATATTTGCCGATATTCGCGACCAAAGTGGACGCATACAGGTCTATGCGCGGCGTGATGACCTCGGAGAAACGGTTTTTGAACGGTTTAAAGACCTCGACCTCGGCGATTTTGTGGGCGTAAAAGGCTATCCCTTTAAAACGCGCACCGGCGAACCGACCATTCATGTCCGCGAATTTACCCTCTTAGCTAAAAGCCTTCGCCCCATCCCCTTTGGCAAGCAGGATGCGGAGGGTGTGGTGCACGGAGGACTTTCCGATAGGGAGGAGCGCTATCGCCATCGCTACCTCGATCTGCTTGTAAACCCCACTTCACGCGAGGTACTTACGAAGCGCTGCAAAATCGTCTCCGCCATGCGCCGTTATCTCGATGCCCGAGGTTTTCTGGAGGTAGAAACTCCCGTTCTGCAGTTAGTCGCAGGTGGGGCTGCCGCCCGGCCGTTCATTACCCACCATAACGCACTCGATCACGATTTTAAACTGCGCATTAGCCTCGAGCTTTACCTTAAGCGGCTTATTATCGGCGGATATGAGAAGGTCTACGAGATCGGCAGGGTGTTCCGTAACGAAGGCATCTCCACGCGCCACAACCCTGAATTTACTCTCATGGAGCTTTACCAAGCCTACGCCAACCTCGAAGACATTATGGAGTTGGTGGAAGACATGTACGTTGCGATCGCCACCGAGGTGAACGGCAGCCCCCATCTGGAAGTCTTTGGGCACTCCATCAACCTCGCCCAACGCCCCTGGCCACGCCTCCCTATTTTGGAGGGCATTTATGAGAACACCGGCATTAGGCCCGAAGAGCTTACCTCCCTCGAGAGCGCCAAAGCAGCCTGCCGTCGCATTGGGGTAACCTTCGATCTGGAAAAGGAGACGAATCTGGGGGGGCTTATAGAGAAGCTCCATGAGCAGTATACCCAGCCCAAGCTCATTCAACCTACGTTCATCACCGATTTCCCCATCGAGACGTCGCCGTTAGCTAAACGCAAACCGGATAACCCCGCACTCACGCGCCGATTTGAAATTTACATCGCCACCCAAGAGCTTGGCAACGCCTTCTCCGAACTCAACGATCCCCTCGACCAAAGGGCACGTTTTGAAGCGCAGGTGCGTCAACGTGCCGCCGGAGATGAAGAGGCCCACCCTATGGACGAGGAGTTTTTAGAGGCCATGGAGTACGGAATGCCGCCCACCGGAGGACTTGGCGTAGGCATCGATCGCTTGGCCATGGTGCTTACAGGCGCCGAGTCGATTCGAGATGTGATCTTCTTCCCCGCCATGCGGCCGGAAAAACCCCACACGCCACGCTAGGCAAGCGCTTAGGTATACTACTTCAATCCGCGTTGCTGAGGGCGAACCATGAGTAAACAGACCAAGACGGCTGCACAAAACACAAAGACCCGCCAGGTGGTTGCGGTCAATCGCCGTGCCCGTCACGACTACGAGATCGGCGAGACCTACGAGGCCGGCATCGCGCTAGTTGGCACCGAAGTGAAATCGCTTCGAGCCGGCCGCGTGAACTTTCAGGACGCCTTCTGCAAAATCGAAAACGGCGAAGCCTGGCTCTATAACATGCACATCTCCCCCTATGAGCAGGGCAATCGCTATAACACCGATCCCAAACGCCGGAGAAAACTGCTCCTCCATCGTTATGAAATCGAGCGTCTGCGCGCCGCCGCCGAACAGAAAGGCCTCACCATCATCCCGCTCTCCATTTTCTTTGAACGCGGTTTTGCCAAAGTGGAGATCGCTCTGGCGCGCGGGAAGAAGCTCTACGACAAACGCGAAAGCATCGCCGAGCGTGACCGAGAAAGAGAAGCCCTTCGTCAAGCCGCCGGTCGCGAGTGAACATTCAATAAAGCCCTCCTAAAAACTAAGCAGGAAAGAGCGACACCGACGGCGTAACTGTTCCGTAGTCTATACGAACTCTATCTCGCATTGCTTTGAGCTTTAAAGGCTTACCAAGAGCTATCACATTCCAGAGCGGAAGCACGAGTCCGTTTGTCCTTTCAACCTGCTTCGCAAGGGCGTTTTTTTAGAGAGAGTGTGCGGAACCTGAGCGCTTCAAAAAGGATACGATAGAACTCGAATTGGGTCCTCCTCCCTTGAAGGAGCGGAGGTCCATTCAAAACGGAGGAGAACATGGAAAATCGCGTTGTGCTGATCTTGCATGGCTGGGGTGGCAATGCACCGGAGCATTGGCAGGAGCACCTTTATGAACGGCTCGCGGCCGAACAGGTTCCCGTGTATTATCCCGAAATGCCCAATCCAAGTGCCCCAGAGCTGAACGCCTGGCTTAACACCATACGTCGCGAAATCGGCATGATTCGCGACCATCACGAGGGGGAGCCGCTCACAGTCGTAGCCCATAGTCTTGGGTGCATTGCCTGGATTCATCTGGTGAGTAGCTGTGGAACGGATGCCGACCCTATAGCGGAACGGGTTCTGTTGGTAGCTCCTCCCTATATCATGCCACAAGCCCCACCCACAGAAGCTCCCGTCGGCGTCACCAGCTTCTATCCCCTGCCCATCTATCCGGGGGTGTTGCATGCCGTCTGCCCACAAACCGTTCTTATCGCCTCTAACAACGACGACTACGCCACCTTCGACCAGAGCGCCGGTTTAGCGCAGGCTCTCGGCATCCCAATCTACAAACTTGAAGGGGCCGGCCATATCAGTCCCTACTACGGCTATGGGAAGTGGCCTTGGGTTGAAGAGTGGTGCCTAGGGCGTGCGGAGCTGCCACCACAACCTAGATAAGCGTACGGCTTCTCGACGGCATCTCGGGCTTCACCGAGCCTCCCAACAAAGGGGAGGGCGGCAGTTGTTGCGCCTCCAACACCCTAGCAGCTTGTCTGTAAAACCGTGCAGAGACCAAAGGATTTGTTCCTCCTATAACAGGAATCGCCTGCCCATTTGGCGAATGTAATATAAGGTTTAGAAAGAAGGAAAATCCATTCCCTGACTTCAGCATCGGAGGTAAAACCCTATGGCGAAAAAACAGCTCAATGTCGCCCTCATCGGCTACCAGTTCATGGGCAAAGCGCACAGCAACGCCTATCGGCAGGTAGCACGCTTTTTTGACATCGAAGTCGAACCCGTCCTCAAAGTGATCTGCGGACGCCACGAACAGAAAGTGCGGGCCGCTCAAGAACGCTTTGGGTGGCAAGAGTATTCCACAAACTGGGAAGATGTGGTGGCGCGAAACGATATTGATATTATAGACATTGGAACTCCTAACAACACCCACGCGCAGATCGCCCAAGCCGCTTTGAAAGCAGGCAAACATGTGCTCTGCGAAAAGCCGCTTGCCACCACCCTAGAAGACGCACGCGCTTCCTACGAACTCGCTAAAAAGAGCGGTCTCGTTCACGGCATCTGCCATAACTACCGCTTTGTGCCGGCCGTGGCCTACATCGCTCAACTCGTGCGCGAGGGGCGCATCGGCAAAGTGCGCCATTTCCGCGCTACCTACCTCCAAGACTGGATAGTAGACCCCAATGTGCCCCTCGTATGGCGTCTCGATAAAAGCATTGCCGGTAGCGGCTCGCACGGCGACCTGAACGGACACCTCATAGATACCGCTCGATTCGTTATGGGCACCGAGTTCGCCGAGGTCATCGGGCTGCAAGAGACGTTCATTAAAAAACGCCCGCTCCTCGCCGACACCGAAGGAGGCTTGGCCGGCTTTAAGGCCGCCCAAGATATGGGAGAGGTAACCGTAGACGATGTTACGGCCTTTCTTGCCCGACTAGAAAACGGCGCGACTGCCACTTTCGAGGCCACCCGCCTTGCTCCGGGTCGTAAAAACCATCACCGCTGGGAAATTAACGGAGAAAAAGGCTCCATCGTGTTCAACCAGGAGCGCATGAACGAGTTCGAGATATATCTTACCGATGACCCCCAGGGCGTTCAGGGCTTCCACCTTGTTCAGGCCACCGAAAGCTTCATGCCCTATATGAGCGCCTATTGGCCGGTTGCCCATATCATCGGCTACGAGCATACCTTCATCAATCTTGTGCACGACTTCCTTTTGGCCATCGTGCGCGGCACCCCATTTACCCCGAGCTTCGAGGATGGCTATAGGAACCAAGCTGTGCTCTCAGCCGTAGAACGTTCCTGCGAGACACGACAATGGACCAAACCCGAAAAGTAACAGCATGATCGAGCAGATATGGGCGCCCTGGAGGCTGCAGTACATTGAATCGGCGGGAAAGTCGGAGCGATGTATCTTTTGCGACTTTCCCGCCCAAGGCGAAGCCCACGATGCCGATAACCTTATCGTGCATCGAAGTCCCTATGGCTTTCTCATTCTCAATGCCTTCCCCTACAGCAACGGCCATCTCATGGTGGTTCCCTTTCGCCATACCACCTCGATGGAAGACTATAGCGATGAGGAGCTTCTCGATATCATGAAGCTCACCCGGCTAAGCCTACGGCTGCTGCAAATCGCCTACCATCCGGAGGGGTTCAACACCGGGCTTAACATCGGGCGCGTGGCCGGGGCCGGCATCGCGAACCATCTTCATTGGCACATCGTGCCGCGATGGAACGGAGATACCAACTTCATGACGGCGGTGTCCGGTATTCGCGTTATTCCTGAACGGTTAGAAAACACCTACAAGCGTCTTCGCCAAGCGCTGCCGGAAGCTCTAAAGCAGGAAAAAAGCGACCTAGGAACTTCCTAACGATCGCTTGCGTACAGGAAATTGCTTCTTGAATAGATTGGGTTTGGGTGTTGGTTTTTTAGGTCTTCCCCCTTGGCTTGGTGGGGAAGACCTAAATTGTTCGTCGGGCTGTTGGCGACGCTATGCCTAAAGGGATGCGCAACACGAACGGCGGCTCCCTTGCCGCAGCTCTTCTTATGGGGCTATTAGCACTTTGACGAACGGAACCTGTCGCTGTCGCATGGCCTGTAACATCTCCACCGCCTGAGCCAGTGGCACCTTGTGTGAAATGAGTGGCTGTACATTGAACTGCTTGGATGCCATGGCGGAGAGCGCGGTATGCCAGTCGTCCGAGGTAGTGTAAACTCCGTACTCCGAGTTCCACGTGCCCACCACCGACACCTCGCGTCGCATTATTTGCGACAGCAGCGATGCCGGCAGCACCACGTCGGCGGACGGATTGCCGAGCAGAACAACATGCCCGCCCCTTCCACAGGCGCTGCACGCTTGAATCAGAGTGGCCGGCACGCCAGCGGCCTCAATACAGACATCGGCCCCCTGTGACCTCGTCTCTCTCTCAATGCAGCTTACGGGGTCTTCCTCTTTCGCCGAAAAGGCCATCGAAAACCCTAAGCTTTTGGCCACAGCAAGTTTCTCTTCCTCAATATCGAACAAGAGGGTTTTCACCGCTCCCCCCAAGCGAGCCCACAGCGCGGCGAGCAGCCCAATAGGGCCGCAACCGAAGACCGCCACGGTAAGCCCGGTGAGGTTGCGACCGGTGCGCCGCAGCGCATGGAGGGCTACGGCAGCCGGCTCGGTCATCGCCGCCTCTTCTAGCGATACCCCTTCAGGCACCGGCAGGAGATTACGTGCTGGCGCCACCACATACTCCGCGAAGGCTCCGTTCTCACGCGAACCAAGATAGCTATAACGGAGGCACTGCGCATAGTGTCCTCGCTCGCAAGCCGAGCAGTGATCACACCAAATAAGAGGAAACACGGCTACCGCTTGCCCCTTTTCAAACCCCTCCACATCGGGGCCGCAGAGGTCAACCGTACCGGCAAACTCGTGCCCGCACACCAACGGAAACCGGTAGGTTCCTTTCTCGAAGAGCCGTGGAATGTCCGAACCACAAACCCCACAATAGCCCACCCGTATCCTTACCTGGCCTGGGCCCGGCTCCGGACAGGGCAGCGGCTCCAAACGCACATCTCCAACTTGGTGAAGCACAAGGGCATGCATGGTTTTCATGACTTTAGAGGCCTCTCTTGGCGTTGTTGCATTCCTTCCCGGATGGCCTGTTCAATACGACGCATGTTTTCTAACCGCGGCCTATCTGAAGCAAAGAGACTGCTAGTGCCGACAACGAGGATATCGGCGCCTGCAGCTACCATGCGAGGGATGTTGGTAAAACTGACATTGCCATCCACCTGAATCGGCAACTGGGAAAAGCCTCTCTCATCGAGCCAGCGGCGACAATCGCTTATCTTACGGATGGCCGAGGTGGTAAGAACTTGCCCGGCAAAACCGGGGTTTACCGTCATGATAAGCACAAAATCTATCAACTCTCGCACATATTCGAGCGCGGAGAGCGGAGTTGCCGGGTTCAACGCCACCCCTGCCTGAATTCCGTGGGCGCGAATGAGGCTGAGCACACGGTCGAGATGCCGTGTGGACTCGGCATGTACCGAGATGGATTGAACTCCGATCTTTGCCAATCGCTCGATAAAAAGCTCGTTATGCTCCACCATGAGATGGACATCGAAGGGAAGGCGGGTTAAAGCGCGCAGATGCTCCACGGTGACGAGGCCGAGGGGCATGTTCGGCACGAAATGGGTATCCATAATATCCATGTGGAGCCAATCCACGCCCAGCATCTCCAGTTCGCGCACCTCATCGGCAAGATGAGTTTGGTCGGCGCACATCATGGAGGGCGCAATGCGTACGGGTCGAGAGGGTGTCGGCAATGGCGTGGCATCCGGTGGGCGGGCGGTGAAGTGTTGTTTGAGATAGCGTAACGAGCTACGCAGCTGAGTCTCCAAAAGCGGGTCGGTATAGTCTCGCCCGCGCTTAGGCCCGCCGATCTCGAGGTAGCCTACCACCTCGGAGACAGGAAGATGATGCGCATGTTGATAGAGCAGATCGCGAAAGGTGGCTATCTCAATCACGCCACGCAGACGTTCCTCTTCCGAGAACCCAAAGGTCGCCTCGAAGCGGGCATCGGTGTTCTTAAGATGGATTTCGTAGAGAGCAAACAGAGCGGCTTCAAAGAGAGCCTGCGGAGCATAGACCAGGGCGCCTCTTCTGTCTATGTAGGCATGGGCGATGTCCACACAATAACCCACCCGTGCCGTGTTGGAAAGATGGGCGGCATGATAGGCGTTTAGCTCCTCGGCCAGTTCCCGAATCTCGTCGGGGGTCGTGGGTGGCTCGGCAAGGCACGACATCGGCTCAATGGTAAGCCAGCGCACTCCCTTTTCATGGGCGTAGTGCATAAGCTCTTTCATGTGGCGCACGTAGCAGGCGAGGCCGGCGGGTTTGAAGTCCATCTCATCCCGCAGTACGGCACCGGGGTTGGAGCCTACAGCAGAGGCACCGAGCAGAGCACCTACCTCGATGAGTCGTTCATAACAACGTCGTGCTACCCGCTCATACCCTGCCTCTTTCCGAAAGAAGCCGCCGAGTTCTCGATGGGCGGTAAAGAGACTGCGGATACAAATGCCGTGGGCATCCGCTTCGGCACGCAGTTGCAGAAAAACCTCATCGGGCAGGTGGTACAGTTCAAAGAAAGTGCCGAGCTGCAGAAAACGAACCCCCTCCTCTTTCATAACCCGGAAGAGCCATGAGAAAGAGTAGCGATACTCAATGGGGTCGCTCTTCACCCCCACAGCAAGCGAAAGCGGTGTCGCCGCTGTTTCTGGCTCGGTGACCGCGGGCAACCTCCGAGAGCTTTTTGTGCTTTTCATAGTTTCTGTTATACCTTCTTCTGTGCAGAGAAGTGTTTATGACTTCCATTTGACAGTTCCGGAAGGAGTATGTTATACTTAATCCATTAACCTAACGATAGGTTAAACGCTCGAACGATGTACCACAGCCATGAGCTTGAAGCAACCAACGCTGCGTGAGATCGCTAAAAGAGCCAATGTGCACTATACGACTGCTGCCTGCGTGTTGAACGGCACGCGGGGCAACACACGTGTCTCGGAACAGACACGAAAACGTGTGTTGATGGCAGCAAAAGAGCTTGGCTACACGGTCAACCGGGCAGCACAGCAGCTGCGTACGCGAAAAAGCCAGGTGGTTGGGCTATTGGTAGGCGGCGTAGAAAATCCCTTCTTCGCCCGAATGGTCGCCCTCTGCTCGGCGGCGCTGGAGCGTCGTGGCTACGAGATCATCCTCACCACGCGCCGTGCCGATGAACCGAACGACCTCCATCTTCTCAATACCCTTCTTTCACGTCGCCCCGATGGCATGATCGTATGGTGTGAAACCTCCACCGAAGTGCATGAACGGGTACAGCAGCCCGATATGGAAAATGTCGTCGTTATCGGCTACGGTGTGCCGGGGCGTGACAGCGTGTCGGCCGTACTGCAAACGGGCCTGCAGAGCGCCTTAGAGCACTTCGTGGCTTCCGGGCGCCGCCGCATCGCCTACCTTGCTCCGGAGCACTCCGTAGCGCGAGATGGCGACGTGCGCTCGGAATACTACACCAACTTCCTAAAAGCCATTGGGCAAGACCCCTTGGTCTACACCTTTCACGGAACCGCCTTCGACGTGGATATCGCCCGCGACTGTGTGGAACAGATGCTAGAGCTGCCCGAGCGACCCGACGCCCTTCTCTGCTTCAACGATATGACGGCATTCGGTGCGTTGGCCGGTCTGCGGCATAAAGGGGTACGTGTTCCTCAGGAGATGGCGGTGATCGGCTGTGATGACCTTCCCTTCGCCGCACTTTTTGACCCGCCCCTCACCACAATCGCCTACCCACTTCACGAGATTTGCGATCTCGCCGTGCAGATGTTGGGGGAGCGAATCCAGGCCATCCAGGCGGGCGAGTGGCTCGCTCCGCGCCACGTGGAGATTCCAACCAAACTCATCGTTCGTGCTTCGGGCGGCTAGATGTTTCCCAAACGAAAGTAGACTCTTTCCTACGAAAGGAGGAGGAAAAATGAGCGGCTCTCCGCTGAAAAGTGAGCTGCCAGGATGGGTGGGCATTGTGGTTATTGCCCTTGGAATACTCGCTCTCGTTGGCATCGGCTACTACATCTTTACGGCCAACGGAGCGCCAAGTAAATTCCCCCCTGGCGCCGTGGTGAAACCCACCTACGGGCAACCGGGAGGCTACATGCCTCCACGACCTTCTAACTCCTACAACGGCGGGGCGCGTTAGTTAGAAGGCATTGTACAGGCAAAGGCGCGTCCGAACAGCATCCAAAGAGGAAAGGAGACTTCGATGAAACTCAAATCAAAAGCGTTTACGCTTATCGAACTGCTTGTGGTCATAGCGATTATCGCGATACTTGCCGCGATCCTGTTTCCCGTCTTCGCGCAAGCTAGAGAAAAGGCACGGGAAATATCCTGCCTTAGCAACGCCAGAGAGCTTGGCATGGCCATTGCGATGTTTACGCAAGACCACGACGAATATCTTCCCAAAGCCTTCTTCAACGACCAGGCCGATGTAGGAGAACCTTGGGGCAACCCTTGGAACACCGGTTGGGACGAGGTGCTGCTTCCCTACGTCAAAAATAAGCAGATATACCAATGCCCTTCCGATTCCTACAGCCTACCTCGTGCAATGCACGACTACGACCCAAAAACAAACCCAAATGAGGTGATCCCCGGCTCCTACCGTTACAACATCAGCAACCTGCCTAACGGTCCCTGGACCGCGATGAAGTTGGCCGCCCTCGACCAACCGGCGAGTTGCATTCTTATCCCAGAGAGCGTTCCCGGTGTAGACGGATGGGAGTGGAACCAACTCTCCACTTGGGAGGATATTCACGGTCGTGTCTGCATAGACTTCACCAATAACGCCGGCTTCGACCGTCATACACGCATCGGTGGGCGCGGCCCCAACACCTGGACATCCGAATCGCCAGAGGTGCTTCCACGTGATCAACGCAACCGCGCGATGTCGAACTATGTCTTTGCCGATGGTCACGCCAAAACGATGCCATGGGCGGCTACCTGGCAGCCCATAGGGCCGGATCAGAACATCAACGGCACCATGCTTACCCCAACCATGTGGCGTCAAAACTTCAACGGTTGGCAAGATCAGTGCAACTACCAAGCCGGTCAAAACCGATAGCTTCGCCAAAGCCTTATAAGTAAGTTCCACTCCCTCTCCTCCCCTCAAAAAGGAGAGGGAGTTTTTTGTGCCCTACCCGGAGAAACCAAGAGCGGCTTTTTGACAGTATCTGCTAGAAGAGGTAGAATCCTTTTACTTTTCGGAGGTGCCACGGTTTATGCGTAAACTTTTGCAAACGATGTGCTTTCCCTTTTGGCCTTGCGTGCTGCTGCTTCTGGTTGCGGTGCCTAGCTTTGCCCAGCAAAAAGCGGTCGCTACCCCAGCACAAAACGCCGCTCCGGCCGTTTCCGGCCCCTTGCTTACCTATGCGCTGCAACCCGGCTCAATGCAGCACTATCTGGTAACAGCCTACTTTGATGGCCATTTCCCTCCCTTCGATCAGCCGGGCGATCCGCCTGTCCATCTGTTAGCTCACATGGAGTATGTGGCGCACGTTGGTCAACCCCAGCAAGATGGTCTCCCTATAGACTTCACCGTAACCCAAGTGGACATGCAGTTGTTGCAAAAGGAGGTGCCCATCGGGGCCAAGATTGACCCGAAGCAGACGGTTCCCTTCCCCATTGACTTAGAGCAGGCTCAAAAGGCTCTTAACACCAGCGTAGTGCTACGGCCTGATGGCTCCATCGCGCGAATTCTCACCGCGCCCAACAACATGGTTCGGGTGAACGTAGGGATCGATCTGCGCAAGCTGTTTATGATCGTCATGCCCGTCATTCTGCCGAACACCGCCGTCACACTGGGTACCTCCTGGACATCGAAGGAAGGATTGATCGGCACGGCACCGGCTAAGGTCTCTTACACCAACAAACTCAGCGCGATGAAGCCGGATGGAGCCAATCTCGATTTGAAGATCGTGCAAACGGCCACCTCTCAGATTAACGACACCCTCGACTCAAGCGGCATGGCCACAAGCGACAAGCAGCATGAGGTTAGTCGCCTTCAAGGCACGGCCAGCCTTACCGGATGGATGAACTATCTCGGCATGCCTGCCCCCACCTCGAACGGAGTGAAAACCTATGCAGTGCGAATGCAGAAAGGTCTTTTTAAGCTTGCCGTAAATTTAAAGCAGACTCCTCTACCGAACGCCGCGCCCCCCTCTTCCACCACTCCGCCCAATGTTACAACGACCGGAAATGTGGATGTTACCGCACGCTTCGTGGTGCAGGCCCTTGATCAGGCGGCTTTACGTTAGCAAGCGGTTGCGTCTTCTACGCTTGGCTTGCTTTCTGCTTCTGGGGGTAACGGGGCTTGGAGCCTCCTCTCCCCCACCGGCAGAACGGCAAGTTCCCCCTTCTCAAAACCACTCCCGTTCGCTCTATTCTCTTAAGCTGCAGTTTTCCGAGAGCCAAACCACGAACTACCGGATAGATATCGTCTATTCTCTCCGTCGTGCAGGCAGAGCTTTACCATTGTACACACTTCGCGAAACGTTGATGGAGCGCGTGCAAGTTCAAAAAATTCGCTCCGATGGAAGTGCGGAGCTGTCGTTTGCGGTTACGGGCGGTGCTGGCCTGCTGAACGGCAAAGCGTTTACGGTGAACGCCTCAAAGGCTCCTTTGCGTTTCATCGTAACCCCAAACGGCACGGTCGTTTCCTCTCCTTCCTCCCCAAAAACGGAGGCTTCTCCAGAAATACCCGACTTCTTACAGCGTGCTACCGACCTTTACGGCCTCCTATTCCCCACCTACCCGCTGGCCATGGGACAGCACTGGAGCTACCATGAAGCCGAAGGCGACACCACCGCCTGCCTGGCAGAGGCGCGACAGGTCGGGCCTTACCAAACACTCCTGATCAAATCGCTCTCGGTCAGCACGATACATACCTTTGTGCCCGTCTCCGATTCTCGCTCTGCTGAGGGCGATACAAACCCCATTAGCGGCATGATTCTACGAGGGAAACTGCGCCTACGTTCTACCACCGACTTCGCCCCGCAGCTTGGTCTATGTGTGCGTATTGTTAAGCACGGATGGGCCGATTTGCAGGTGCGCACGGTTGCCAACAAACCCTCTAAGCAAAACCCGAACAACCCGGCCACTCTTGTGCTTGCTCCACCGGTACATATGCTCGCGACGTTCGAGATAAGCGCAGGCATTGTAGAATAAAAATGCGAAGCAAGGGCACAACGGAAGCCCTTTTATCCGTAACTAAAGAAGGGATGCGAGTTCACCGATAATACTTGGTGATTCGAGTTCACCTTCCTTCCCTGGCGCGGCAGGGTTTTGCTCTCCTTTTACCTGCCGCGTCCCT
>NZ_DATGLN010000165.1:0-1178 GCF_035294165.1 Chthonomonas sp. | reverse complement strand
CCATTTAGGCGATGCCCTCTTGGCCGTTGGGAAAACGCAGGATGCAGAGAACATCTACCGCATTATGACGGAGTTAGAGCATGCGCCCTACGGCACCGTGCGGGCGATGGGCGACGAGCTGGTGGAGACGGAGTTTGTTTATGGCCAGGTAGGGCTTGCGGAGATAGAGATGCGCCAGGGACAAGACGCGGAGGCCATAAAGCATTTGGCCGACGCCGATGCGCTGATGCGGCTCTACTGGTCACGCCGCCACACGATGAGCTATGCGATCATGCCTCAGGCGAAGCGGGAAGCGCTCTATCGGCTCTACCTGCGTGTGCTAACCGATTGGCAGCAGGCTTTACGTCAGACACATGCACCGGCATCGGCACTAGATGCGGTGGTTCAGGAAGAGGCGAAGGTGCAGCAAGACCACGCTAAAGATCAAGCCACCTAAGCAGGAGCGGCTTGGTACCCGAAGAGATCGCCTGGTTCGTTCTCCGACCTTTGGGGTAGTACAAAAATTTTTTCCCCTCATTTTCCGCTTTTTAAGGCCTCCTAGGTATTTCATTATTAGACGTTCGCCCTACAGAAAACTGAAAATTCGTGGAGGATGACTAACGATGACCTACTACGCCCATAGCGCCAACAAGCTAGGACTTCGTCAGACGATGAAAGAGCATCTCACCAACGTTGCCACAATGGCAAGCCGTTTTGCAGAGTCCTTTGGTGGTGCTGATGAGGCCTATCTCGCAGGGATTTTGCATGATCTTGGCAAGTATAGCGAACGCTTCTCTCGCCGTTTAGAAGGGAAAGAGAAGGGGCTTGACCATTGGACGACCGGTGCTTGGGTGGCACTTACCAAAGGAAAAAGCGTAGGGGCAGCTCTTGCGATACAAGGCCATCACATTGGTTTGCAGAGAGGCGATATCGACTCTTTGAGAGAACTCGATCCACTAGCTTCAATACAGCGCTCTATCGAATTATCTGAAACAGATGTGGAAGCCCTCACAGCACGGTTACAGGCCGATGGTTTTACGGTTCAGCCGCCCAAAAATTATCTCGTTAAGCCAAAACTAGCCACAACCGCTTCCGTTATGCTCGATGTACGAATGCTTTTTTCCGCCCTTGTAGATGCTGATTTTCTTGATACGGCACAACACTTTGGCGAAGAGCGTGAAACCCCCAAAAGTTTAGAG
>NZ_DATGLN010000164.1:0-1369 GCF_035294165.1 Chthonomonas sp. | reverse complement strand
CGACAGGGGCCTCTCCCCGCTCGTTGGTTTTGCCAACGACGATTCCTGTCTTAATGCCGCCACCACCCATGCACACGCTGATGGCGTTAGGCCAGTGGTCTCGGCCGGCGGCGGAGTTGATGCGCGGTGTTCGGCCGAACTCGCCCATCCACAGCACGAGGGTGGTATCGAGCATTCCGCGGTTGTGAAGGTCTTCCAGCAGGGCGGAGTAGCCGGCATCTAAGGGTGGCAGCATGTTGTTCTTCAGCCATTCAAAGTTGTTTTGATGGGTATCCCAGCCACCGAAATTAACCTGCACGAAGCGAACACCGGCCTCTACCAGGCGCCGTGCCAACAAGCACGATTGGCCGAAGTAGTTGCGCCCATAAGCATCGCGCAGCTTATCCGGCTCTTCGTGGAGGTTAAACGCCTTTTTCGCGGCCGGCGAGGTAACCAACGCATACGCCCTTTGATAAAACTCATCCATCGTGAGCGCTGCCGGGGCCGCCGTCTCCGTGTTTCGTTGCCAATCATCGAGTGCGGTGCGCAGCAGTTGGCGTCGCTCCATACGTGCCTGATCGATCCCACCGGGCGGTGTAATGTCGTTTACGGTAAAGCCGGGGTTATTCGGATCGCCGTTGATAATGAAGGGGTTGTACTGATCGCCCATGTAGCCCCCGCCGCCGTGGTTAAATTGAAGTCCTCCGAAGGAGACAAAGGGTGGCATGGCGTTTTGGTAGCCCTTTTCGCGGGCAACAACGGCACCGTAGCCCGGATATTCGATGGCTCTTGAGAAAGGATAGCCGGTAAGCAGGTAGCTCGTGGCCGTTTCGTGGGTTCCATCCGGTGAGGTAACGGAACGAACGATGGAGAACTTATCCGCATGTCTGGCCAGCTTTGGCAGATGCTCCCCGATCTGAATGCCCGACACATTCGTGGCAACGGCACCGAACGGGCCGCGAATATCCTGCGGGGCATCCGGTTTGGGGTCAAAGGTGTCTATGTGGCTTGGCCCGCCTCCCATCCACAGTAGGATGCAGGAGATGTCTTTGATGTTGGTTTTGCCCGTCAATACCTTCTCGGCATAGGCGGCGCGAAACAGGTCTGGCATGGTCAAACCCAACACCGACAAGGCTCCAATGCGGAGCACATCCCGACGAGTAATGCCGTCACAATCTCGATGTTTACCTAGTTCGATCTCTATCATGGTTTCAACCTCCTCTGCACTTAGCAGGGCTATGGCCTAGTGGCCTTCGTTTTAGTGATTAAAGATAAACTCCTTTGTGCCAAGCAGCGTGGCGAGTACATCTTGGAAAACATGCTCTCTATGTTCGCTGTAGATAAGGGCGCCTAAGATGATGTCTCTTTCGCGCTGGGTAGGTAAGCGCCC
>NZ_DATGLN010000163.1:0-5349 GCF_035294165.1 Chthonomonas sp. | reverse complement strand
CCTATGTTGGCCGTGGTGGTGGTTTTGCCAACACCGCCTTTGCCGGAGGTGATGACAATGACCCGTGCTTCGCATGTCATGGAGGGCGTTCTCCTAAAAGGGTGATCTTGCAGCAATTAGATGCATATTATACCCGCTCCTGTCGCGCCTCTACTCCTAAAAGCCGTGCCCGGTTTTAGATCGAAATTGCTTCTATCTTTACCTAGAAATCGGTAAAAAAAGAAGCTCTTCACAAGGAAGAGCTTCCAATGGAGGATGGGGAACGGATGTTAGTGGTTAGGGAAAGTGAACGGTAGGAAACGCTGATGGTAAAAGATAGACAACGAGGAAGGAAGCGTTTCCGGATGGAGTGGGAGAATAGGCTCGGCGTTTTGGTAGGTAACCGGCTGGGTAGGGACATAGGTATAGGAAGGAGATTCGTTGTCGCTTGAGGTAGGCGTATCGTTGGTAAACGTGGAGGCGATGGTATTGCCCCCAGAATGCCAAAGGATGGTGGCTGGCTGATGATGTTTTCGGTAGACAAGGAAAGCCAGCAGAAGGCAGAGCGTGGCGACGAGAACCGTGAAGCGCGGAGAGAGTTGTGGCGGTGCAAACAGCTCCCGCAGGAACTGCTGCCAGTTGAAACTTGGCGCCACAGAAGGGCCGATTTGAGTGTCTAACCGACGGGCGATCTGCTCGGGAATATCGCACCGTGGTGCTTTTACCCGAAGGGAAGAGAGAAGCCGCTTCGTCGTAAGAAGCTCTTGCTGTTCCTTACGGCAAGCTGCGCAGCGCTGTAGATGCGCGGTAACGTACCGATACTCGTCTTCAGATAGCTCGCCATCAATATAAGCAGAAAGAAGAGATTTCACTTTATAGCAGATCACTCTCAGGCTCTCCTATCTCTCTCTAGTTTTCCTCTATGAAAGTTGGTTGACCGACTGCGAAAAGGGACAACAGACCAAATTTTAAGCTGTTTCCTCTATGCCAAAGCCGGTGCACGAATCGCTGTCGGCATCGGCTGTATCCTCTTTAGGGAGGACGTTAAGTTTCTTGCGCAACATTTTGCGACCCCGGTGCAATCGCGAACGAACGGTTCCCAGCGAACAGCCCATACTCTGGGCGATCTCCTCGTACGAAAGCCCCTCGATATCTGCAAGCACAACGGCCACGCGAAACTCAACAGGAAGCGAGTTAAGGGCGAGTTGCAGGTTTTCTTCGAGGGTTTGGTTCATGAGGATGGTTTGTGGATCGGAATCGGGGTCGGGGATTTCGAGGAGGATGTCGCTGTCGTTGTCGCTACCGGGGAGAGGCTGGTCAAGGGATTGGATATGGCATTTGGGTTTTTTGCGAAGCTCGTCAATAAATACACGCGACATAATGCGGTAGAGCCAGTTCTCAAAGGGCATCGCTCGGTTATAGCGGTCGAAGAAGCGATAGGCACGGAGAAATGCTTCTTGAGTGAGGTCTTCGGCATCGGCGTGGTTGCCTGTAAGGCGATATGCGATATTGTAGGCTTGCCGATGACATCGCCGCACGAGGCGGTCGAACTCTTCACGATCGTTTTGTGCCTTAGCCGAACTGGTGACGAGATTCGCAATATCCATCTTCTTTGCTGCCTCCTCTTTGCCTTACGGCTTCTTTTAAGGCAGAAGTTCCCGCTATTGTTATCTTCGAGAGCGTGACCGCTCCGCCTGTCGGCATGAGGGACGACCTATGAGACTGTGTTATAATGAAATCAGGTCTACTTCGCACTTGCCTGAGCATGCGCGACGCCGCTTCCTGAGAGGAGGTTTTCCATGTCTAACCGTTTCCGTTGTGGTGTGCGTAGACGAAGTGGGGTTTTTGCTTGGATATTGCTTTTGGTAGCCGTTGTGCTGGTGCCCGCTAAGGTGGTGGCGCAAACGCCTTTGCAGCGGCTGCCAGGGCATCTGCCCGCTATTATGGCCCTCTCGCACCCCGTGGCCAAAACGGAGCCGAATGAGGTGCTCTCGCTGGCGCTGGTGTTGCCATTGCGCCATCAACAACAGCTTCAGCAACTGATCCAGCGATTGTATAACCCATCGGATCCGCTGTATGGCCACTATCTTACTCCACAGCAGTTCACCGCGCTGTTCGCGCCGACGCCTCAGGAGTACGCTCAAGTGGCTCTCTGGGCGCAGGCTCAAGGTTTTCGTGTGGTTGGAACGCACAGAAATCGCCTGCTGCTCGATGTTGAGGCACCAGCTCGAACGGTAGAGAGCGCCTTTGGACTGCATCTGCTTCAGTTTATAGGGCCGGATGGCCGCCTCTTTCGCGCTCCCGACCGCAACCCAAAAGCGCCACCGGTGCCTCTTGTAGGCGTGGTAGGGCTTGATACTGCAGCCAATATCCATCCCTTTGCACATGTGTTTTCGCAAGGCTACGATGTGCTTGGGGTAGCCCCGCACGGTGGTACCGGCCCCAACGGCGGCCTGTCTCCGTCAGACATCAAAACCGCCTATAGCTTTCCCACAGCGCAAACCGGCGCCGGCCAAACTTTGGGGCTGCTTGAACTAGATGGCTATAATCCGTCGGACATTCAGGGCTACGAAAACTACTTCCACTTGCCCAATGTGCCTCTGCAGAATGTGCTGATAGACGGTTTCGACGGCAAGCCGGGCAACGGCGCTATCGAAGTGACATTCGACATCGAGCTTATGGTAGGATTGGCACCTGGTGCCTCACGGATTATCGTTTATGAGGGGCCTAATACCGCGTCGGGTTATGTAGATACCTGGGCGCGTATCGCCAACGATAATCTCGCCAAGCAGGTCTCCACCTCCTGGGGTGCTCCGGAAGATCAGATGCCGCCGAGCATCATTCAAGCGGAGAACGCCATCTTTATGCAGATGGCAGCCCAAGGGCAGACCGTCTATGCGGCCTCCGGCGATAATGGTGCCTATGACGATGGCACCACGCTAAGCGTAGACGACCCGGCGGCACAGCCCTATATGGTGGGCACCGGAGGAACACGGCTCTACACGGTTAGCCCCGGCGGAGCCTGGAGTGCCGAAAGCGCTTCGGTGAAGAGCGGCGGCGGCATCAGCGCCTTGTGGCCTATTCCATCGTACCAACAAGGGCTTATCTCGGCTGCTTCCAAAGGCTCAACCACCATGCGTAACGTGCCCGATGTGGCTCTGAACTGCGACATCGGCTATGCCACTTTTCTTCAGGGAGTGTGGATAAACGTGGGTGGTACCAGCGCCTGTGCTCCCTCCTGGGCGGCTTTTACTGCGCTGGTTAACGAGGCCCGGGCGCAAGCGCACCTTCCCCCTCTAGGCTTTGCCAACCCGGCGCTCTATGCCATCGCAAGAAACGCAACCCACTATGCGCAGGACTTTCATGATATTACCACCGGCAGCAACAAGTACTATCCGGCCGTACCCGGCTACGACGATGCGACCGGCTTGGGTACCTTGATAGGTACCAACCTCTTGACGGATTTGGCGTCTCCCTCCTTACCCCTGCCGACGCCTTCAAACCTTATCGGCAATCCGGGCTTCGAACAGGGCGCAAGCGACCCCTCGCCGTGGCAGGTTTCCAGTCCATCTATCATCTCCAATAGCCCCCAGGAACCGCCTCACTCCGGCCAATGGGACGCGTGGTTGGGGGGACATACCCAGCCTCAAACCGACACGCTAGAACAGTTGGTTACCTTCCCAACCTACATCGTCGGCATGCCTGTGTTCTCTTTCTTCCTGCACATAGATACACAACAGCATACAAACCAGGTTGTGGACACGCTAACCGTGCAGTTTATAGACCCCAATACCGGTCGTGTCGTGTGGTCGCTGCCGACCTTCTCCAACCGCAATGCGCGGTCGGGCTACATGTATGTTCGGAGCACCTACCGCACCACCGCTTTTTCAGGAAAGACGCTTCTGCTACGTCTAACGGCACGTCAGGCCACCAATGTACCTACGAATTTTGTGGTGGATGACTTTAGTCTGACGATAGTCCATTAGTTAACGGTTAGAAGGGCATCTCCCGATCGGGAGATGCCCTTGTTATTCGCCCCCTATACGTCTTGGGGAAGGGCGTCGGCCTTGAGGTTACCCAATAAATTGTCCAGCAAGCCGACTTTGTTCGCCCCCTATCCCCCGATTCGGAAGACAGGGGGCTAGTAAGCACATTGTCTGTTCTAGAGCCTGTTGTCAAGACAAGCATGGGGCAAGCAAGCTTCCCCTTAACAAAACGCAAGCCTGTATAGCCCCGCGCTCCAAACGATTTGTAATTTGCTTGGGCGATGCCGTCTACTCTTCCTTTACCTCGAAATCGAAATTCTGCACGAAGGGTTTTGCTTTAGGCGGTGTTATGCGCAACGTAACACGCCAGGGACCTAACATGGTGAACTCGACTTGGGTAGAGTAGACCCCATCTTTCTCGACGACCTTTGGATGCGCCGTGCCCATGTTCATAGTCGTCATGGTTACAGAGACATCCACTTTAGCGCCCTTTATTGGTTGGCCTTGCGGATCGAGCACGCGAAAGACAAGCGTATTTTTCCCAATCTGGGGCTTGTCGAGGGGCTGCATTAGCTGTACGTGCCAGGGTTGCGGTTGAGACCAAGGTGTCTTTGAACCGACGTCGAAGAGAAAGTCGCTGCGCAATTTGCTTTGAGAGCCGATATCGCTTATTCGCACACGCCACGGGCCAAGCATAGAGAAGGTGGGTTTTAGCACATAATGCCCCGGTTCTGGCTCTTCTACGGATGGATGTGCCACTCCCATATCCATGCTGGTCATCTCGACTGTGGCCTGTAGTTTAAGACCACTCAGCGGCTTGCCATCGGGGCCGGTGATAAAGAGATCGAGCTGGTTTTGGCCTACTTTGGGTGGATTAGGAGTTATGGTAGCTCGAATTTGAAGCCCGCTAGGTAAAGGGGAGACCGTTTCGGGTGCACCGGAACCCTTATCCATCCGCATACTCATATGCTCCATGCCCGAACCACCAACCATCATGAGGTTCATCATGGTGATTTCCGCCGTCTTTGTACCAAAGCCGGTGAGCGCGCTCCAATCCTCCTTCCCCGTTACCACATAGGTCTGTTTCGGGTGCAGTATCGGCATGTCTTCCATGCTTTCTTTATCGGTGGTTTGGGCTAGCGCCGCTGTTGCAAGCATATTTAGCGTAACTAAAGTCGTTAGGAGAACGCTTTGTATTTTCCAAGTCTGTGGCTTCATGGTTGTTTATCCTCTCTTCTATTCCGGGATGTACTGATGCTGTAGATTCTGAAGGGTTCGGCGAGGGCCGATGTGTTGATTGAAGATGTTTTGGAAATGGAACACAAACCCTATTTCAAACCGGTTTTCATCTTTCGGCTGTCCTACGGCGGAGGCATAAGCGCCT
>NZ_DATGLN010000162.1:0-9125 GCF_035294165.1 Chthonomonas sp. | reverse complement strand
CTGCCACGAGGGGTAAAGGCGCTTTACGCCAAACTCCTTCTCCAGCTTGGCCAAAAGCTCCGGCTCGTCGTCTCCACCTGCAACCAGTTGCACGCCGGGCTGCTGCTGCCACAGGCGCAACTCGCCCCACACATGGTCGTGCGACATGCAGGCCACTCCAACACGATAGGTCCTCAATTAAAGGCCATCCCCTTCCTTACTAGAGTTCTCTATTATTTTCCCTGTGCCCGTACCCTCTTCCTGCACGCCCTGACGCCGAAGACGTTCGATCTGTTGGCGCATCCGCTCAACGGTTTTATGCATTTGAGCTACAACCGTCTCGAGTGCCTCGCGCTCTACCGACTCCAGAGGCCCGAATTTTGGCACGGTCTTCTTTGGGTCTAAATCCTCAACGATCTCTTCATCTAAATGCAGCAGCAGCACCGAAAGCCAATAGAGGGTTACGGATAGCCCTTCGCGATGTTCCTCATGCTGCTGTGCCTCCGGCAAAAGCTGCCTTATACAGGCCTGTAGGTCGTTGTGCATTTGCCGAAGCGAATCGGCGAAAACCGCCCACGAGGCGGCGTCGAGTGGGGTTAGTTTTTGATTGCTAGAGGGGCTACGCCCTTCACGGGCGATCTGCTCGATTTGACGGCTTGTCTCTTCCACCGCCAAAAGTGTGGCCATGAGATGGCGCTTGTGTCCGTCGGTCATAGCAAGCCTCCGCGTCTATCAAGAAAACCGCCCGCCGTCAGCGTAACGGCCTCTATCCATGCGTGGCGTTCGTCTTCCCTTAACTCATGGCGGTGGCGCACATCGTGCTTGTGAATATAGGCTTCTAAGCGTTTCCGACGCTGCTGCAGTTTGGTCTGAAAGTCATTCAGCAACCATCTAGCAACTTCCAAAGAGGGCCTTTGCTCCAGCAAACGCAGTAGGTGTGGCAAGCAGACCCCCCATGCCTGCAGATAGGTTTGCGCCAAGTCGGCCTCAAGCCCCTCTTCCGACAGATAGTCGCTCCAACTCTGCAGGGCAAACCTTTCGTTTTGGCGGCTATGCAGGCAGGCCAAACAGGTTTCTTGCGGGTGTAGCGCCGCCAAGATGCGCTCGAACACCTCATTCGGATCAAATTTGCGAAGCACCGGGCGCTTAGAGGAGGTTTCAAGCGCCTTCGCCGTTGCCGCTTCCAGTTGCTTCAGCACGCTCTCATAGAGGGTGGCCGTGCCTAGCCCATCTCTCTCCATCGCCCACTCTGTCTCGATAAGCATTTGGGCATGGCGTGCACAGAAGCCGGTAGAGGCCGCCAGATGCGCATGGATATCGGGCGCGAGCGTGTACTCATGGATGAGGGAGCGCATATAGCGTCGCTCATCCTCCTCTTGCATCCAGCAAAAAGGGCAGCACGGTTGACCGCAGGCCAGGCGAAATGTGGCGGTGAAGAGCGAGTGGCTCATAGGGTTGTCTCCTCCTTGTGCTGCAGGCCTGAAAGCTTACGCAGCGCACGCAGCCACACATTGCGCTCCGCACCCATAGGCTCGTCTCTAAAGCGGTAGTCGTTTTTACGAATGAACTCCCCCAGCTCTTCGGCAAGTCGGTGCAAGCGCTCTTGTTCCACCTTCTGCAAAAAGCGCCAACTTTCCGGTGTCGCAAAGCGGGCGACCATCTGCAAATGGGGGATGCAAAGGCCCTCCCCTTTGAGGTAGGCCGATTGAAGTTCAGGCTCAAGCAGGTCGCCGGCAAGAGCCCTAGCAAAACGCTCCGCGTCGCGCCTCTCCTCCTCGCATTCCGGGCAACCATGCTGTAAGAGGGTACGATCGCGGTTCTGAAGACGTTCTAGAGCGCGTTCGGCCAGGTCTTTATAGATAATGGCCAACCCTAAGGCGTTTCCGGGGTAAGCCGATTGTTGGGCGTGCCGTGCGCAAAAACCGAGGGAGGCGCGCAGCCGCAGACGTGTGGGAGGGTCGTTTACCTCCTCATGAAAAAGGAAGGAGAGACGACGCGCCCCGGCATCGGCAACGAGGCGGCAGAGAGGACAGCCCGGCTGCTGAACAGCAGAAAGAAGGTCGTAAAATAGGAGGTGCTTATCAGCTCGACGCTTTCGGAGGTGCCGGTGCACAAAAGAGGCGATGTTCCGCCAGGCGGCACCAAGACGCAGCCGTTTCAACATGTCTCCTCCTAGGCCCACCACAAGGCCCTTAATAAGAGTGTGAGCTAGGAGCCATCAGCTCAAAAGAGAGCGGTTTGG
Organism: Chthonomonas sp.; assembly: GCF_035294165.1. Classification (GTDB taxonomy): domain Bacteria; phylum Armatimonadota; class Chthonomonadetes; order Chthonomonadales; family Chthonomonadaceae; genus Chthonomonas. The sequence continues at coordinate 6,904 of NZ_DATGLN010000162.1, read as the reverse complement.
GCAGCAAAAACGCAACGCCCCGGCGGCCTCCATCGCCGATGTACAATGTAGCCCAAAACTTCGGCTCTGTCAAGTGTCGAAAGTTCGTGCATCCCTTTTAGGATTGTGCTATACTGCTTGCATTATGAGAGAAGAAGAGCAGACCGGCGAGGCGCTTTTGTTGCCGCATCAGCAGCGTGGGAACCTTCTAGTGGTATCCGGTCCCTCCGGTGTGGGGAAAGATACCATCATCGAAAAGGTTTTAACCCAAACGCCCGGAGTCGTACGAAGCATTAGCGCCACAACACGCCCGCCGCGCGAGGGCGAGAGAGACGGCCAGGACTATTTTTTTCTTTCCTTGCAGCAGTTTGAAGAGGCCGTGAAAGCGGGCAAGTTTTTGGAATATGCGCGCTACGGGAGTCACTATTACGGCACTCCGAAAGAGCCGGTAGAAAAACAACTGCAGCAGGGGCTGGACGTTGTGCTAAAAATCGAGGTACAGGGCGCTTTTCAGGTGAAGCAGATAGTTCCTACGGCGATCCTCGTGTTTATTGCACCGCCCTCCCTGCATGAGTTGAAACGTCGTTTAATTCAACGAGGAACCGAGAGCGAGGAGCGTATTAAAGAGCGACTACGCATCGCCCGTGAGGAGCTGGCGGTGTTGCCGCGATACGACTACTGCGTGATCAACGACTTGGTGGAAACGGCCTGTGAGGGGCTACGCGCCATTATCCTCGCCGAACGCTTGAGGATACGAAACGCATGAGTACCGAAGAGATGTTGCTTGCGGGCAAATCGCTCCTTTTGGGGGTCACCGGCAGCATCGCCGCCTATAAGGCTGCCGACATCTGCAGCCGCCTCGGAAAGCTTGGGGCGGACGTGCACGTGGTTCTCACTGCGGCAGCGACGCAGTTCGTTGGGCCTGCCACCTTTCGCGCTCTTACACGCAATCCTGTCCTTACCGATGTGTTTGAAGAGCCTCATGCGCGTCGCATTGCCCACATTGACCTGGCGCAATCCGCCGATTTGGTGCTTGTAGCACCGGCTACCGCCGATATTTTGGCGCGCATGGCCCACGGCTTCGCCGACGATATGCTCACCACCTGCCTTTTGGCCGTGCCCGTCTCCACGCCTCTGCTGGTGGCTCCGGCCATGAACACGGTGATGTGGCAACACCCGGCCACGCAGGCCAATCTACGCCTTTTGCAGGAACGTGGGGTTCACATTATCGAGCCGGAGTACGGCCTGCTCGCCTGTCAGGACGTGGGGGTAGGGAAGCTTGCCGAGCCGGAAACCATCGTTCGGCGGGTGGTGGACACGCTGCTCCCAATGCGCGATTACGCCGGCATCCATGTTTTGGTGACGGCCGGCCCCACGCGTGAGCCGCTGGACCCTGTGCGGTTTCTTTCAAATCGTTCGAGCGGTAAGATGGGCTATGCCATTGCAGAGCGCGCACAGCGCCGTGGTGCGAAGGTAACGCTGATCAGCGGCCCCACAAGCCTGGCCGTGCCGCCTGGTGTTGACGTGGTTTGGGTTGAAACCGCTTCCGAGATGCTTGATGCCTGCCAAAGCCACTTCCAAACATGCGATCTCTTCATTGCTGCAGCCGCCGTTTCGGACTATGCCCCGGCGCAGAGGGCAGCACACAAGCTGAAAAAATCGGAGCGGGAAGGCGACATCGTTCTCAGCCTATACCCCACCCCCGACATTTTGGCCACGTTGGCGCGGCGTAAAAGCCCCCATCAGGTGGTAGTGGGTTTTGCCGCCGAAACAGAGAACCTGCTGGAGCACGCCCGTCATAAACTCGAAGCCAAAAGGCTCGATCTTATCGTCGCCAACGACGTGACCCAGGAAGGGGCCGGCTTCGAGACGGATACCAATGTGGTGACGCTGCTGTGGTCGGACGGGCGTCAGGAGCCGCTGCCCTTGTTGCCCAAAAGCGAGGTGGCCGATCGGCTTTTAACGGCGGTGCGCCCGCTTCTTAAGGCGAAGCCTCTAAAACCCAATGCCGGCGCCTAAAAGGAAATAGCGGCCACGAATAAAACCCACGGTGAAGTCCGTCTCGGCACGAAGACCCATCTTTGTTTTCCAGGTCGCCCAGAGAAGGCCTTCGTTGAAGCCGAATCCGTCGTACTCAATCCAGCCGCGCAGCCCCCGGCTTAAGGGCATACTTGCAGATGCGAACCCTTGACGAAATCGGCAACTACCGATGCCGGCGCTTACATAGAGTGGATGGCGCCAGGGCACACACCAGGTAGCCACGGCAAACACGGAGCGGGTGGAGGCGGCATCGCCGGGCACCCCCTCGCCGGCGGCTCCGCCATGCCCGAAGATGTCTTGAACGCCTACCGAGAAGGCCGGAGCGATAGGAGAGGAAGGTATCCAACCGATCTGAAGGTTGAGCGCTTGGTCCCACTGCGAGCTTTTGATGAGATCGGAAAAGGCGACGTTGAGGCGGCCAAACGTGTGCCCATAAAGGAAAACACCGCTGCCGTTTGTGTGGCTAATGCGAACATCCGGCAGGCTTGTGAAGCTCATTTTCGCGCCCAATATCCGTATTTCATCGTGGCCGGGAACGTAGGCGATGGGGGTAGAGTAGGCCGTTGGCCCTACAAGAGAGGGGTAGCCTTCGGCATCCACACCGAACCCTCCACCCGCCAAGCCGGAGAGGTTGCGATATTGCGGGTAGCGGTTAGGGCCAAGAAACGGATCGTTTTGTGCCTTGGCCGCTAAAAGGAGCCAACTGCTTAAAAGCAGCAGGGTCATCGTGTAAAGACATCTCACGGTTGCACCTCCTGCCCATGGCCTTTGTGACCTCAAAGAGGTCGTCGAAAGAAAACGAGGTGAACATCTCTATGCTCGAGCGACGCTTACGAAAAAACTTGGATTGGCCTCTTCTGCTGTTCACTCTCCTTTTGACGATTGTGGGACTCGTCGTTCTCTACAGCGTTACCCACGCCGATCCAAACCCCGCCTATAAAAAGCAGATTCTATGGATGGTGTTAGGGTATGGGGGGCTGATCGCGGCAACATGGATAGACTACCATATTTACCGGCGAACAGCACGCCATTTTTATGTTGTAAATCTCTTGCTGCTGACCTTGGTGCTCATTTTCGCCCACAAGACAAATGGGGCCGCGCGTTGGATACGGATCGCCGGCTTCGAGTTTCAGCCATCCGAAACGGCAAAACTCTTTATCATATTGACGTTGGGAACCTACCTTGCGAGGCATCAAGAGACCATAGGTAGCTGGCGCACCCTTTTCATGTCGCTTGGCCACATTCTCGTTCCCACCCTATTGATCTTCAAACAGCCCGATTTCGGCACCTCTTTGGTGCTTGTGGCGATTTGGGCGGGCATGGTGTTCATGGCCGGCGCCGATCTGCGCAAGATAGGTGCCCTCGCACTCGCCGGCATAGCTCTTTTTGCCGTTGTATGGCACTCCAACAAGATCATCCGTCCCTACCAAAAAGAGCGCCTTACAGTCTTTCTTGATCCTGAAGCCGATCCTTCTGGTTCGGGCTACCATGTGGTGCAGGCTCGCATCGCCATTGGTTCCGGTCGCATTTGGGGAAAAGGGCTGCTGCATAGCACCCAAGTAAAAGGGGGGTTTATTCCTGAGAAGCAGACCGACTTCATTTTTACCGACATCGGTGAGGAGTTAGGCTTGGTAGGAGGCATCCTTGTTATCTTAATCTATGCTGGGCTTCTTTGGCGGGGATATCATATCATTGCGGAGGTGGATGAAGACATCTACGGCAAGTTGGTGGCCACCGGGGTTGTGACGATGATCGCGTTTCATGTGGTTGTAAACATCGGAATGAACGTGGGCATTGTGCCGGTTGCCGGCGTTCCCCTGCCGTTAATTTCCGCCGGAGGAAGCAACGTGCTTGTCACGTTATTTAGCATTGGTCTGTTAGAGAGTGTATCTGTACATCGTCATCAGTTGCTTTTTTAGAAACGTTCAGGCGAGTTCTTCAAAACAGTCTAGGCATAGAAAAATCGCGGTGTTGCTCTGCTACTTTTTAGCCTTTTGGTGGGCTGTTGCGGAAATAATGCCAACATCGACTCTTCAAAGCAAAACCCCGCCGATTTGGCAAACAAGCAGATTCAGGCCATCGAAAACAACCCCCACATCCCACCTGCTGCAAAAGCCGCTGCTATTCAGCAGATACGTAGCCATCAGAACGTGGGGCCAACAGGAAAATAGAGGAGCCTTGCACAAACTAACATAGACCAAATCGAAATGGGGAGGTCTCACAATGACCCTGCTGACGCCGGAACAGGTCAAATCTTTTCATGAAGAGGGGGTGCTGGTGGTCGAAAACGTCTTTACAGAGGACGACCTTGCCCCTGTTATCGCGGAGTATGCCGATTGGGTGGAGAACAAAGCTCGGGTGCTGGCGGCCGAAGGCAAGATTCAAAACCTGTGTCCCGAAGCCCCCTTTGAACGGCGCATCGCTCTTCTCTACGCCCAGTGCCCTCAAATTACCGAAGGGCTAGACATCATGTATGTTCGAGGGCCTGCCACGTTCGCCTTTCTGCTTAACGAGCGTCTACTCGACATCGTCGAGCAGCTTCTCGGCCCCGAAATAACCTGTAACCCCATTCAGCATATCCGCCCGAAGCTGCCCGCAACCCTTACCGGTGAGGGAACCGGCTTTTACAACGTGCCATGGCACCAGGATGCTGCCGTAACATGGGAGGAGGCCGACAACTCCAACATCCTTACTTTTTGGATTCCGCTCGCCGATGCTACCGTGGAAAACGGCTGCATGGAGGTAATGCCAGGCGCTTGGAAACTTGGATATCTGCCTCATCAAGCCGAGGGGGGTACCACGATTCGCCCGGAGTGCCTTCCGAACATCCCGCCAAAGCCGGTGCCCGTGCGCAAGGGAGGAATGGTGATTATGCACCGCCATACACCGCATCGCTCTACCCCTAACTACACCGATCAGGTGCGCTGGAGCCTCGATCTGCGCTATCAGCCTACCGGCGAGCCAACCGGTCGCCCCTTTCACCCCGATTTTGTGGTGCGCAGCCGGCGCGACCCGCAAAGTGTGCTTCGGGACTACGCAAAGTGGTGCTCGCTTTGGGAACAGGCCTTGGCCAACTCCAAAGGAATGAAGGCCCATCGGGTGTAAGTCAAGACTCTCCCTCGCTAGGCGTTTTGCTAAAGTTGATTTTGAATCGCCTGGCGAGGGTTCCGCCGTTATAGACGGTTGTTGCCTTCCTACTGTGCTAGAATCTTCCTTAATTCCCTAAGCTTCATGGGAGACTTTCGTGAGTGCAGAGATGCTACCGCCAAATCCAATACCGTCGCCGCCGATGGGTTCCCCTCGCAAAACACGAGGGATGGGGATCACGCCGCGTGCATTCCTTATTGGGCTGCTGCTTATCCCCCTTATGTGTTTTTGGAACGAGTACACCGAGATCGTGGCGCAGGCCACCGACCTGGCCGCCATGTCGCTGATCATCGCGGTGGTTTTTGCTCTTTTCGTTATTCTGCTTATCAACTTTATGCTCAAACGCTACCTGCCCAAGTATGCGCTCACCCAGGCCGAGATCATGTACATCTACATCATGCAGACGGTCTCCATTGGCATTTCCGGCATAGGGATGATGCAGTTTCTCAACACCTTTCTGGCCGACGTCTTTTACTATGGCACTCCGGAGAACCATTGGAAGGAGAAGCTATTGCCCGCCGTGCGTCCCTGGCTGCTCCCGAAGGAGAGCGTGGTGAAGGCCTACTTTACCGGTCAATCGAGCTTTTGGCGCCTGGATCATATTTTGGGCTGGCTCTCTCCCATTTTGGTATGGTCGTTCTATATCATCGTCTTGCTTGGGGTGATGCTCTGCATGGCCACGCTTTTTCGACGGCAGTGGGCCGATCAGGAGCGCCTGAGCTTTCCCATCACGCAGCTGCCCCTTGAAATCAGCAAAGAGGGTTGGGCCAGCGAACTGTTTGCTAACCGTTTGCTCTGGGTCGGTTTCATTATTCCGGTGGTGCTCGAATCGCTGGCCTCACTTAACTATCTATATCCCAACATTCCCTTCATCCCCATTAAGCCGAGCGATCCGCGCCTCGATCTCACGCCTCTGTTCAGCAATCCCCCTTGGAACGGGGTAGGGTCGCTGCAGCTCTCTTTCTACCCGCTTGTCATCGGGCTAACCTACTTTTTGCCGCTCGACGTGGCGTTTTCGCTGTGGTTCTTCTATCTCTTCGGCAAAATGGAGAATGTGGTGGCTACAGCCCTCGGCTACCACCAGCCTGGCGCGAGCATGGCTGCTGCCGATATGCCGTATCTGGGCGAGCAGTCTGCCGGCGCATTTGTTATGGTAGCCCTCTTCGCGCTCTACGGAGCCAGGCGTCACATTAAGGCGGCGGCGCGCAGCCTCTTTTCGAGGGCGCAACGACGGCAACTCGACGATGCCAACGAGCCGTTGCCCTATCCACTTGCCTTGGTGGGCGCGGTAGGTGGGCTGATCTTCTTGGTGGCCTTCGGCATGGCCATCGGCATGAGCTGGTGGGTGCCGCTTGTGTTCTTCGTTCTGTTCTACTTCTACGTCATCACCTTCACCCGAATGCGGGCGGAGGCCGGGCTACCGTGGGGATTTGGGCCGGATATGAACGTACACAGCCTTATGCGGGCTGCAGGGGGTACCCAGGCTTTCACCCCCGCAGACCAGATCGGACTGAATATTTTGTTATGGCAAGACCTGGATATGCGCACAACCCAGATGCCTAACCATCTGGAGGCCATGAAGATCGGGGAGAGCACTCGGATGAATCTGCGCCACGTGGCCGCGGTCATTATGGTGGCGATTGTGGTTGGCACGTTTTCCTCTTGGGCCGCCGTCCTCACCTGCTACTATCAGTATGGCGCCGCCACCGCCAAGGTCAACGACTGGCGTACCTACATG
>NZ_DATGLN010000161.1:0-82080 GCF_035294165.1 Chthonomonas sp. | reverse complement strand
GATTCTGGCTACACGCACCATTGGAGATAGAAAGGCGCGCCTGATCACGATCCTGGTGGCGCCTCTAATGTCCTGTTCGGCGCGCTTGCCTGTCTACCTCTTGATGACAAGCGCTTTCATCCCCAATCGGCGGGTGTTCGGAATCGGGTCGGTCACGCTTTTAACCCTACCTGCAGCCACATTTATCTCGCTCTACTTTTTGGGGATGGCGGCAGCTTTCGGCATGGCCTGGCTGTTTCATAAAACCCTCTTAAAGGGAGTATCACCCACATTCCTCATGGAGTTGCCGCCCTATAGGCTGCCGAGTGTGAAAGCGGCTGCCATTCAAATGGTGGAACGCGCCGGACTGTTTGTGCGTAGGGCCGGCACGGTAATACTCTCGGTAGCCATCGTCGTTTGGTTCCTCTCAAGCTATCCTAAGTACCCGCGCCTCACACCGGATCAGGCGCTCCAGAAAAGCTATCTAGGGCAGCTTGGCCGCCTGATCGAGCCGACAATACGTCCTCTAGGTTTCAACTGGAAAATGGGGGCGGGCATCGTCTCTTCGTTTATTGCCCGTGAGGTGTTTGTTTCGACAATGGGCACCATCTACAATGTGGCCGATACGGATTCCAGTGCAGGGCAGGCCGACCTCGGTAGGCGGATGCAGGCCGACGTTGACCCTACGACGGGCAAACACGTGTTTACGCCCTTGGTGGCAGTGTGCTTGATGATCTACTACGTTCTCGCGATGCAATGCATGTCTACGGTAGCCGTTGTAAGGAAAGAGACTAACGGCTGGAAATGGCCTCTCTTCCAGATCGCCTACATGACAGCACTGGCATGGATAGTTACTTTTTCTGTGTACCATGTGGGACTGTTGTTCGGTTGGGGGGTACGTTAAATGAATTGGCAGCAGATTTTGACGTTTGGAATCGTTGGTGCGGCAGCGCTCTATCTGGCTAGCTATATTTGGCGTATGGTGCGGGCGTTTTGGAAAGAGGGAAGCGTTTGCAGAGTGTGCGAGGGATGTGCACTCGCCAAATTAAAGTTGGCCGCCGATAAAAAGCAGAAGCAGGCAGGGCTGAACCATCCTGATGGGGTTATACCCATCTCTACTATACGCACACACTCGCGTTCGGTGAAGAGAGAGGATGGATGAGGCTTGGACTAGTTACGGCGTCTCGGCGTTACGTTGACATAGACGGGTATATCCATCTGCTCGCGATCGGTGGCATATACGAAAACATAGAGGGTAAGCGCTCCGGCAGGCGCCTTAGAGGTCAGTTGAACCTGTAAAGTACGTGTTGATGGCAGAGGAGATGAGGCTGCCGATGTCGGAAGAGGCACGAGCCAGGCCTTAAGGTAGGGGGCGGAGGTGCGAATGGTAAGCCCTTGCCATAAGTCGGGACGAGTCGTTTTGAGGATGGTCTGATCGTAAGCTGTAAGTCCCTGAAAGACGGAGCCTAGCACGATAACACGGGGTTCGCATTGAAAAGAGCCTATGACGTTGGCTTTGAGAGTGACCGTGTTGCATGCGAGGGTATTGGACAGGGATGGTATCGCCCCGTAGAGAATGGCCTGAAGCGGTCCTAGTGGTGCGTAGGGTTCTAGAGTCACTTGGTAAGACGTCTCCATAGCGGTATGGTCATGCCACTTGATCGGATGGGGATTGGAAATTAGGGCGGTTTTGATAAAGGATAAGCTTGGTTGCCGATCTGAGGGTGTAGGTGATGAAGACAACTTCGTGCGAAGCAGCAGCGGTTGGCGCGATCTTTTCAACAACCTATCGTCTATGCGAATCTTAAGCACTTGGGTGTGGGAACACCCAAAAGCGACGGTGCCGAAATCCACAACCGGTGGATCGAATTCGGCGAGCGGCAGTACCTTGCCTTTCATCTCCAAGGTAACCGTCGGAGCTAGATCGTCTTCAATAAACACATAGATGTATTTGATAAAGTCTCCTGGATTGAGATGGTCTACTTGGATGTTGGCGCTGAGAATGACAGTTTGGTTTGGAGCGATAGTTGCCTTCCCTTTAGACTCTGAGGTTGGGGAGAGGAGGGTGGATGTGCAGCCACAAGAAGGTTGAATCTGTTCGATAGTAATGGGAACCGTCGCATTATTGTGCAGGCGGAAGGTGCATCTCAGCGTTTTGATCTGGAGTGGGTCTACAGCTCCAAAGTCATGGGTTGAGACATTAGAGGGGGGATGGTTTGGAGATAGCACCACGAGGCCAGATGGTAGTGGAAGTGCGGTGAGGGGCAATGCTATGAGCAGAGCAGCCAGCAGGAGAGAGGTTCGTAGGAGACGCATTTAGTGTGCCTCCTTGGTTAATTGCTGAACGGCTTGGAGCGCATTTAGTGCGATCGTTGTCCCCGTGGCTTTTCGAGGAGCATCCGTGTCGTGATCGTTTGTGTAGACGATCTGCTGTTCCTTGTTTAGGATAAAAACACGTGGGCATACCAGTGCCTTGTAACGTAGGGCGACCCGCATAGCTGGATCGGGCAGGATGAGGGTATGTTTGGTATCGAGTTGTGTTTCCTGCAAGAATGTCCTTGCGTCGTTTGACGAGCCGGCGAAGACGATGAGGGTAAGGCAAGATGGTGGAAAGTGATCGCTTTGCTGAACTGCTGCCCAAGCGCGGGCGCATTCGTGGCACCACTGACAGCCGCAAAAGAAGAAGAGCACTAGAGGGTTGTGACGATAGTCATACAGCGAATGCAAATGGCCTTGTATATCCGTAAGTTGGAAGTTTGGAGCTAAGGCCGCTTGCGAACTGTTAGCCACAGGGGTCAACAAAAAGACGTGGGTTTCCCCGCCAAAGCGCCCGATTCCCACGATCTGCCCCCGATCGTTGATACGAAAGGCGCGCTGAAGTATCCAGCCAGAGTTTGAGGGGATGAAGCTGTTTAGGTCTTCCATGTGCCCATTTTCCCAAAGAAAAGCGTGTTGATGTTGGTAGCGGTCGGCAGAAGAGCCTACGATCTGTCCTTGTGCATTAATGCCCCATGCTGTTGAGGGGGAGTCGCCTAGGGTACCGAGGTCAACGATTTTATGATTTTTCCAAAGGCAGGCGTGGATATCCCCATCTGCTGTAGAAGCCCAACCGACAACTACCCCCGCATTGTTGATGGCGTGGGCATGGCTAAAGGCGCCACCCGGAAGGAGGCCAAGATCACTCATTGTTCCTTGCGCATACAAGAAGGCTCTGCTAGAGGCTTTTGGAGCGTTGTTGGATATCCCTACAACGGCATTATGGTCGTTTATTCCCTCGGCGATGCTAAAATCCCCGTTGGGCAGGGTGCCTAGGTCTCGCATTTTGCCGTTATGGTAAAAAAAGGCGTGTGTGAAGCCGGAGGCAAGTTGGCTAAACCCCACAATGTCTCCATGTGCGTTGATGTCTAAGGCGGCACCGAAGGAGCCTCCCAGCCCACCTAAATCGTGTACGGATTCTCCGTCCCATAGAAAGGGACGCATAAAACGGATGTCCTGCGTTGAACGGGCGATGCCCACGACTTGCAGTCTGTCGTTGATGGCTGCTGCATAGGTATCGGGATAGTTTGGCAGCCCGCCCAATATTCTAAGCTGCCCTTTATGCCAAAGCCAAGCTGTGGGGTGCTCGTTAAGTTGGTTAGGATGCCAGCCTGTTACCGCACCCTCTTGATTGAGTGCTGGACCGATGTTGTCTGTTGCAGTTGAGATAAGTCCGAGATCGGTCACCCGGTAGCGTGGATGGCCTGAGGGGTTATGCGGAAGGGTTTCAGTTCCCTCCTGTGGCTCTTGAAAAGCCAACAGGAGAGGAAGAAAGAGAATAAGTAGCACTTTTGAACGCAACATAGGCTCCTCTCTAGACTAGGGGTAGACGCGATAACTCATTTTATCCTTCATTTCTTCCATCGGCGATAGCGGGGGAGTTGAGACTTGCAACTGCTGTTCAAGAAGCGGATGATGGGGAGAAAGTTCGCAGACGGGATCGGTTACCGAAGGATCGCCTGTTAGCAGGGCTGCTTGACAGCGACAACCACCGAAGTCTATTTCTTTGTAGGGGCAGCTACAGCACGGCTCTTGCATCCATTCAGTGCCTCGGAAGCAGTTGAATGCCTCGGAGTGTTCCCATATCCATTGGAGGGAATGCGCTCGCACATTATCAAAGGTTAGATTAGGTATTTCATAGGCGGTAGGGCATGGGAGGACATCGCCAATGGGATTTACGCAGATATAACGCCGTCCCCAGCCGTTCATACAGGGTTTTGGACGTGGGCTATAGTAGTCAGAAAGAACGTAGAGTATCTCGATGCGGTTTTGGTAGGTTTTTCGTGCTTCTGCCACCACTTGAGCGGCAACCTCGATCTGTTGAAAGGACGGCAACAGAGCTTTCCTATTTTTGAAAGCCCAGCCGTAGTATTGGGTATTCGCCAGCTCTAAGCGTTTGGCCTGGAGGCTAACCGCAAATTCGATGATTTGGGGGATGCGATGGATGTTAAAACGGTGAAGCACCACATTCAGGGTTAGGGGAAGGTCTATTTCTTGAACGGCTCGAACGGCCAGGAGTTTTAAACGGAAGGCATTGGTGCCGGCGATGCTGTTGGCGAGAACCGGATCGTCGGCCTGAAAGCTAATTTGAACGTTATCAAGCCCGGCCAATTTAAGTCGCTTTGCACTGGAAGGAGTCAGGCCTACTCCACTGGTGATGAGATTGGTGTAGAGACCGGCATCATGGGCTGCCGCAATCAGCGTGCCGATGTCTTTGCGCTGTAGAGGTTCCCCTCCAGAGAGGAGGGCGTGCAGAACACCCAGATCGGCTGCCTGTTGGAAGACACGTATCCACTCGTCTGTGTCTAGCTCCGGTTGTGCGGTAGGATAGCGTACCGGATTAGAGCAGTAAGGGCAGTGGAGCGGACACCGGTAGGTGAGTTCGGCTAGAAGGCCAAAGGGACGGGGGATCATGGTCGCTTTTGATCGCATGATGGTGGTTCGCCGTCGAAGCGAATAAGGTTTCGCTGATAAAGGCGATGAAGATAGGTCTGTACATCCGCGAGAAGGTTATCGGCCGATACGGAGTACTGTTCACCGAGTTGTGAGCAGATCGTGGCGAGGTCAGTATGGCCATCGCAGAGCCTGAGAATGGCCGCCCCGGTGTCGTTTAAAAGAAGCACGCCTTCCGGGTAGACGAGAGCCATCTTCCCCGTTACCCGATCTTGTTGGAGGCGGGCATAAGGGGCAAGTTTAGGAATGACATTCGGTGGTAATGAGTTACAGGGTATCACTTCGTTTTTCCTCTCCTTGCGATTTCATTGCACCACCGTACGCGAGTTGAATGGCGTCTAACATGGCCCACAAAAGGTCACATTTAAAGGCGAGGGCCTCAACGGCTTTTTTCTGCAGTTCATGAGTGTTGCAGTGGGTAAGCGTTAGCTCGAGGCCTTCACGTGAATCGCGCCGAGCTTGCGTGAGCCGCGCTCGGAAATACTCTAGTCCATCAGGGGCGATCCAGGTATAGTGTTTCTCAAAGGCTACGAGTCGCTCTTGCATGAGGTCGGGGGCGAAAAGCTCCGTGAGGGAGGAGGCCACCGCAATTGGCCAGGGCTGGGTGCGACAGAAGTTGACGTAGGCATCTACGGCAAATCGCACTCCTGGCAGGAGGTAGCGATGGCTCCAGAGATCATCCCGCGATAGACCGGCAGCTTCTCCCAATCGAAGCCATGCTTCAATGCCACCTTCCCCTTCGGTTTGACCATCATGGTCCAAAATACGATGAATCCAGATGCGACGGATTTCTGGCCTTGGACAATTGGAGAGAATGGCAGCATCTTTGATCGGGATATTCTGCTGATAGTAGAAGCGGTTGGCTATCCAGCCACGAATCTGACTTGGAGAGAGTTGGCCGGCGTTCATAGCCATATGGAAAGGATGGAGATGGTGGTAACGGCCCTTACCGATCTCGCGTAAGCGCTGTAGAAAAGTGTCTCTGTTCCAAATTTCTGTCATCATATTTTGTTCCTTCGTCTTCAGAGAATGAACTCCATGCCATCTTCTCCAACCAGACATCCGGCCGATTCCACAAGTTGGCGTTGCTTGGATCTGGGGATAAGAATGGGATTTGTGTTATTGATGTGCACGTAGACCTTATAACGCGTTTGAAGCTCCATGAGACGGGAAAGGCTACCCCTAGGGCCGGAAATGGGAAGATGGCCGATTTGGGTTGCAGTTCGGGTACTAAAGCCTAAGGCGATCATCTCTTGTTCGTCCCAGAAGGTTCCATCTACAAGGAGGAGGTCGCAATGGGCACATTCTGCCGTTAACGAGCCCGGCCAGTACGGGAGGTCGGGGAGATAGAGAAGGCGTCCACCGGTTTGAACATCGGTTAGAGAGAGGCCTACAGTGTGCCCTACTGAAACCTTGCTTACTTTATGCCAATAGCGAGGGGGATTTCCAGGTAGGTGGATGGCCTGGATCAGAAGACCGGATGGCGACTTGTTGACCAATGAAAGCGGTTGAGGGGTATGAGGAAGGAGACGCCATAAGAGCTGGGTGTAGGGACTAAGAATGCGTTCAAGGCCAAGGCCTTCGGTTAGTGTCTGGCGCGTGGTTGGGGTGGTATAGAGAACCATCGGAGAGTGTTCTCGCAGTAGGAAGAGACCAAGGGTGTGGTCGAGATCGGCGTTCGTGATCAAAACCCCTTGAATGGGGGTATGCCTCGCCGGATGGGGGTGAAGCTTAGGAAAGGCTTCGATCTGGCGTGTGATGTCTGGCGAAGCATTCAAGAGAAACCAGTTCTCTCCATCAGCGCTCACAGCCACCGAAGATTGTGTGCGTGGCTTGGCGGTGTTTGGCTCGGAACGTGTCTTAGAGCAGTAAGGGCAGGCACAATTCCATTGCGGGAAGCCGCCGCCAGCAGCGGTTCCTAACAGTCGTACATGCATAGTTTTGCTACAAGGTGAGAATGATTTAGGGGGAAGCGATAGTTGCCTATAAGTTCTATCGCTTCCTTATCTATGACAACACGCTAGTCCTCTTCACATAGTACGTAGGCAGAGCACTCCGCGTTGACGCTGATCTCCTCGAAATCCGGTGTCGTCCACTCTTGCATCTCTCATTCACCTCCTTAAGGAACTATGGATTCGGCATTTATGGCACGGTATATGTCCATGTAAGTATCTCTTGAGTGGCAGTAAGCCCACCCGTTCCTCCGGTAAAGCCCACATAGCCAATGGGGCTTCCGATGGTGTTAGGTATATCTATTTGATAGGACTGTGTGGCAGTGGCAGAGGTTTGGGTATCGCGTATGGTGACTTGGAGCGTGATGCCATCGTAAACCATATCTACGGCAAAGATATGGCCGCTATGGAGATCGATGCCGGTATTGGTGAGGTCAATAGCAGGTACGGTAGGAGGTGCTCCATTCGTATAAAGGCCTGTAGAGTCGGTACCTTCTCCGCTATTATTGTAGAGATCGAACTTTATAGCCACGCTGTTGTTAATGCCTTCATAGCCCAGAGATCCACCGGCAAGACCTATAGCCGTCGGCCCATCGCTTTGAATGGTGAAGGTGAAACCGTCGGCTTGGGCGTTCTGAATTTGGAAAGTGAAGTGATTATGAAACTTCCGTACGTCCACCAGATATTTAAAGAAAGCGCTGCTCGCTTCAAAGTAGGTTGCGCTGTTGGTGAGTTGCAGACGGGTGTCATCAAAGGTGGCGCCACCATTCAGAACGATGTTGCCTGCGCTGCTAAAGCCGGTGGGATAGTCCGGAAGTATTTTGGGAAGCGGGCTTGCGCTCGCCTCATTTGAGAGCGCGCTTTGACCAAAACTGTTGACGGCGGCAACTCGATAGTAGTAGGTTATATTTGCCTGTACATTTGTATCGGAGAAAGTGGTGGAGGTGAGGCCGGTTTGGTAGAGAGTTTCGGCACCTGAGGCGGTAGCGCGATAGATGCTGTAGCTAGAGGCTCCCCCGATGGAGTCCCATTGGAGGCTGACCTTCAGGATGTCGGCATTGGCTGCCAACTCGGTAGGTGCCGCGGGAGGGCCTCCTGGGCTACAGACGGTAAGGAACGGCGGGTTGACCCCAGCCTCGCGGGAGTAGAAATTCGCCATGACATCTGTTAGACCGCGATAGGGGGTGAGAGCTACGGAAAACTGTTTAATGTTGGCAGCCACCTGTTTTAAGAAGTAGGGGCTAACATCCCAGTGACAGTATTGGTCTTTCGGCCAGATTCGCGCATTGGCAAAAGGATAGAGAAGCGACGGCATATTATTCCAGGTTATTGTTCGCTCACCCCATGTGTTGCTCGAGAGGACTCGTGCGGTTACAAGAGTTGCCTTACCGTTTTGGCTGGAACCAAAGAGAGTAAGTAAGGCGCCGCTCAGAGGTGTGGATAGACCAGAGAGATCGAATTTGAGGAAAGTATAGCAGGTATCGTTTGGAGAGTCGTTGCTAACTTTCAAATTTTGAGCTGCGCCAAAATTCTGATTTGCGTAGATGCCTGCACACGTATAGGCATCGGCGATAGGAGAGAGTGTTTTGGTACCGCCATGGCCTAGCTGCGGGCTGGCAGCCACTTCGTTGGAAGGAGGGCTTTCGCCACCGTTATTCTGTGCAGTGACACGATAGTAGTAGACTATACCGTCTTGAAGCCCGATATCGGTGAAATAGTTTTGAGTGACATTTTGCTTGTAGAGTGTTTCCTGCCCTGGTGCCGTGCCTCGATAAATATTATAGCTATCTGCATTGGAGACGGGGGTCCAAGAGAGGGCGAGTTGTTGATCGCCCACAGAAGCAGTTAGGGAGGAGGGGGCGGTAGGACGAACGGAGTCGAGAAGGCCATAGACAACAAGTTGTCCTGCTCCAATGGGATCGTTCGGTGCACCGAAGCTGGCCATATAGACTTTGCCGTTAGCGATGGTAGGACAACAGAACTTAGCAAATTTGCCGATATCATCGCGATTGGCGTTCATTCTGCTGTTCCATAGCTCTTTAAGACGGGGGATACCTTGGTTATCCACCGAAATGCTGTTGGCATCGAAAGCTTGAAGGATGCCAGGCACCACGGCATTATTGGCGTTACCTTGATAAGGGTGAGATGCCCAAATGATCGCTGTACCCGGTTTTTGCCCGTTTGCCGAGATAGAGAGCATGGCTCCGGGCATACCATCTGGCACGCGGTTAGGGCTATAGGCGATAGGGGTTGCATTGAAGTATGTGCCTTTGAAGGCAAAGACTTTCAAGTAGTCCTCTTCTGACCAGACATAGATGCACGGGCCGTTCACCGGGCTATTGTAGTAGACGGGTGAGCCGTGTATGTGCCCATTGCCGGCCTGAAAACTCTGCACGATTTGGGTATCCCCGCTTGGGTTGAAGTGACCGAGGTTATGGATATTTAGGAGGTAGAAGACGCCCTGTTTTCCTCCGCCGAGAATGTAAGGGGTGCCGGGGATAACGAGTACACCGGAAGAGCCGAGATCGAGATCGGCGGCGTTAAGACTATCTACATTGTAGGGAGTAAACCAGTCGAGTACTTTGAGGCCACCCTGATTTGGGATGGCAGGACTAAGCTTAATGAAGCTGCAGCCTAGGTCGGGGCCACCCGTGTTGGCATCGAAGGTGCCGTTGCCCGTCATGATATAGATATTGCCATCCTGACCAACAGTAGGTCCCTGACCGGATTGCCATATACCTCCTTCTGTACCGTTTAGCGTATCGCAGTAGGTAGCGATTTGATGCAGATTCGATGCATCGTAAGCGACGATCCAGCCGTGGTAGGGGCCGCAATCGTTGTGAGACGCCCATGAAATGTAGACGGCACCACGATAGAGGAGGAGGGCCGGACGTTGGTTTTGAATCTTTGGATCGAAGGTTAGGTTGCCATAGGAAGCCTTGATTTCGACGGGCCCGTTCAGGCGTTCTTGACCGGTGGTAATGTCAAGAGCGTGCAGCCATTGGTGATAGGTGCCATCCGGGTTTTTGTTGCGGCTAACTAGGTACATGAGATTGGTATTCGGATTGATGACGGGTGTGCTGAGGATGCCAACGCGGACGGAGATATCGGTACAACAGCACTGTACATCGGAAGCGGGGACGGGTGGGCCAAAATTGTCTTGCCAAAGCGATGCCGATTGGTTGGGGTCGTCTGCATCGAAGGCATAGACGCTATTATTCATCGTTGCAACGAAAACGACGTTGTGGATGCCTTTTCCTGGGATGAGCAGATGGGGTACATAGAGGGGTTGGGCATATATTTCTGCATCCACATGACGCGTGAAGAGCTTACCAAATTTGTGGACGTTTACGTTTGAGGTATTGAGAATGGTCTCGTTTAGATTTGTGCCAGAACGATAGATATCGTTGTGTTGAGTAAGTACAGATACCTGGGCGGACGCGGGAAGGGCAAAGACTAGACTGATGACGAGGCCGATGACGGCGGTACAGCATGAGCAGACGCGATCACGAAGTTGGCGCATAGTATCTTCTCCTTTGAATACACATCGGCAGAGTGGGAGGACTAGTGAAAAGCGAACATAGCCACCCCTATGATAGCGGCATATTTATAACACAAGAACACAGGAACTCGCTTAAAAGTTCCTGTGTTCTGCAAGAGGGATAGAAGATAATCTACGCCCCAGACCTAGGGCGGCGCTTGGAGCCTCAGCCAGGTTTTATGGAGGGGGCATCATCTTCTGGAAGGACAATGGGCGTGTAGGGCTTATTTGTCGCTTCGGCGGCGCGTTTTGCAAGCTCATTAAAACCGGCCTGGTTGAAATGGCCGGGAATTGCATAAAGGATGGTTTCTTCGGGGCCTAAAAGATAGAGGTTTGGCACTCCGATAAGGTTATACCACTCGGCAACATCGAGGTTGCTGTCGAGGACGATTGGAAAAGTGAGATCGCCATGCTCCTTAGCAAAGGCTTCGGTGGCCGGCGCATCGTCTTGGGAAACACCGAGGACGGTGAATTTCCCATCGGAGCCTTCGGCGTACTGGCGATGCAGTCGCTGAATGAAAGGGGCCGAGTATTTGCAGGTGCCGCAACCAACTTTAAAGATAAAGAGGAGCAGAAGCCCTTGCTTTCTTAGCTCTGCGGTGGAGTAGAGTCGTCCGTGGGCATCTGGCAGCTCGAAATCTATGATCTTATCACCGGTCTGTAGTGGTTGGGGCATTGCTTCTGCACTCATCTTGTTTACCTCCTAGGCGTTTTTACCGTGGCATTTTTTGTATTTTAGGCCGCTTCCGCACCAGCAAGGATCGTTACGCCCACCTTTCCAGCCCGGTGGCGGAGTGTCTTTCGTGGCGAGGAGATTACCATTTCGGGCTGTCGCGTTTTCTGCGATGTTGGTGATGCCGCTATATTTAGGCTTCGGAAGCTCTTCCGGCAGCGGGATAATGGGGACGACGGGGGCGAAAGTAGGCTGTTGTGGCTCGACGACCACTTGGATACGGAGGATGTTGCGCACGATGTCGTCTTGAATAGCCTGCTGCATGCGCTCGAACTCCTCAAAGGCCTCTTTCTGATAGATGAGGAGGGGATCGATCTGTTCATAGCCGCGAAGGCCGATGCCTTCACGGAGATAGTCCATATTTGCAAGGTGCTCCATCCAACGATCGTTGATGGCTCGCAGCGCAAGGAAGCGTTCCAGTTGGCGCATGGCATTCGGGTCGCCCTGAAGTTCGGCCAACTCCTTTTCTCGTGCCTCGTACACACCCACGACGTGGTTGTAGATCATCTCGATCATCTCTTCCTGGCGTTTACCGCGAAGCTGTTCTTCGGTGATTTCGGGATAGAGCATGAAATATTCGTTCAGCTCGTTATAGAGGGTTTCGATATCCCACTCTTCCGCAGGGGCTTCTGGTGAGCAGTAGGCATATACGGCATCCTCAATATTTGTGCGGATGTAGTGGAGAATGGTCTCTTTGAGATCGACCCCTTCAAGGATGCGGCGTCGCTCTTTGTAGATTACGTCGCGCTGCCGGTTCATGACATCGTCATAGTTCAGCGTGTTCTTGCGAATCTCGAAATAGTGCTCCTCGACCTTCTTTTGCGTACGCTCGATGAGCTTCGAGAAGACTTTTGCATCCATTGGGAGATGCTCTTCCCACCCGCGGAGGAGCGGTGAATTAAAACGGTCACCGAAGAGACGCCAAAGTTCATCTTCGAGGGAGACATAGAAGCGGCTTTCGCCAGGGTCTCCTTGGCGTCCGGCACGGCCTCGCAACTGGTTATCTATTCGCCGGCTTTCATGGCGTTCGGTGCCAAGTATGAACAGGCCACCAAGCGCGCGTACTTCATCGGCGGCGCGTTTGTGTTCTTCGTCGGTAAGAGCACCCGTGGTTACCGCTTCAAGGACGGCCGGATTTCCGTATCGGCGATAGCTCTGCTCCTCTTCGGCGGTTTCGGAGGTCTCCTTTGACTGTTCTGTCTCGGCGATCTTTTCTGCCTGTGTCAGCGAGCGGAGGCTGCCATCTACTGTGGGGAGAGCTTGATGGATGTGCTTGCCGCCAAGCAAGATGTCAACCCCTCGCCCTGCCATATTGGTTGCGATGGTGACGGCGCCTTTGCGTCCTGCCTCTGCAATGATGAGAGCCTCTTTTTCGTGGTATTTGGCGTTGAGAATGTTGTGGCCGATGCCATGCGTTAGAGCCTCTTCTAGGCGTTCAAGACCTGAATCCTCGATTTGAAAGAGTCGAGCGATGGTGTTCATGTTCTCTGGGGAGAGAGGGTCTTCGTTAATACCCAACTCTTTCAGAAGAGGCTTGAGGCGCCCCATGGAAAGCTGCGGTAGGGGAGTGTTCAGCAAGACGACATAGTTACGTTTTTTCTCGGCGTCTATTGTCTTGTTCTTTTCAAGTGCTTCACGGGCTACCTCGATCATGCACAGAAGGGAGAGATTGGATGGGCTTATGCGCTGACTGACACGCTCGCTCATCTCGATGGAGCGTGTGCCGACGAGGATAGGTTGTTGTTTGCAGTAGACCCGCAGAATCTCCGCGGTGATGCCACGCAGCTTATGTTCCTCGGTTTTGTAGATAACGTCGGGGTGGTCTATGCGGATCATGGGACGGTTCGTGGGGACCACGACCACATCGAGACCGTAGACCTTGCGGAACTCCTCTTCCTCCGTTTTGGCTGTGCCCGTCATTCCGGCGAGTTTGGAGTAGAGGCGGAAGTAGTTTTGGAAGGTGATAGTGGCCAAGGTCTGGCTTTCGCTTTTTACTTTCACGCCCTCTTTGGCCTCGATGGCCTGATGTAGCCCGTCGGAATAGCGCCGTCCGAACATTAAGCGGCCCGTGTTTTCGTCCACGATAATGATTTCGGGGCCGTCTTCTTCGTTAATGGTTTTCACCACATAGTCAATATCTTTTCTAAAGACGCCATGGGCTTTCAGCGCCGCCTGGAGATAGTGCATAATCTCGGGATGTTCGGAGAGATTTTTAATTCCAAGCTCACGCTCCACAAAGGCGACTCCGGCGTCGGTAAGGGTTGCCGTTTTTTGCTTTTCGTCTACCACATAATGGATATTGGGGTTATGCTTATCGGCATTAGGGTTATCTTTATCCCGTTTTGGGTCATCAATGCCGCGGCGCATTTTGCGCACAATGCTATCTATCTTGTAATACATTTCGGTAGGTTGCTGAACCATGCCCGAAATGATAAGCGGGGTGCGTGCCTCATCAATCAGGATGGAGTCTACTTCATCCACGATAGCATAGTGGAGTTCGCGTTGACGCAGTTCTTCCTTACTAAAGGCCATATTATCGCGCAGATAGTCAAAACCGAACTCATTATTGGTTCCATAGGTGATGTCGCAAAGGTAGGCTTCTGCGCGGGTTATGGGCCGGCAGTACTTGTAGCGGGGGTCGGGGTCATCGTAATCGGGGTCGTAAAGAAAAGAGCCGCCTTCTTCGCCGGTTTCGGGGGATTGTCCTTGGATGATGCCGACGCTCAGGCCAAGGAGATGATAGATGGGGCCGTTCCAAACAGCATCTCGGCGAGAGAGATAGTCATTCACGGTAACAAGATGAACGCCCTTGCCGAGCAGAGCGTTCAGCGTAAGTGGAAGGGTAGCCACCAGGGTTTTTCCTTCCCCGGTTTTCATTTCCGCGATACGCCCATCGTGCAGAACCATTCCCCCGATCAGTTGGACATCAAAATGGCGCATGCCGAGGGTTCGCTTAGAGGCTTCCCGCACGATGGCGAACACATCGGGGAGTATTTTGTCGAGGATAGGATCGTAGATTTTACGATCGGCTTCGCGCATTTGCTGATCGGTAAGGTTTCGCCAGCTAGGTTCAGCGGCAGCGCGCTTTTCTCGATACTCCTCCTGAACCTGTTGACGGAACTCGTTAATTTTGGCGCGAAGCTCCTCATTTGTGTATTTCTCGTAAACAGGTTCGAGGGCATTGATCTGTTCGACGACTTTCCAATAGCGCGCAACCTCACGCTCATTATTATCTATTAATCTTTTCAGAAAACCAGGCAATGCCATTGTTTCGCTATTTCCTCATAAGGGTAGATTGGCGGGGCGGGGCACACCGCGTTGTTTCCGCGTTCGACCTTACGGTACGATGCCACGTAGTAGCAGGTTAAGAGAAATGGAGTTAACGGGCATAACACGGCACAATCAACTTTCTAGTATACCTTATACGTGATTCGGCGATCTAAGGTGCCGTCATCTCTGATGGAGGCCTATCGGGCAGGGGCAGGTTTTTTTCGATGCGGGGGATCACGTGCCAAAAATCTCGCAGCTGTTGGTAACTCTGTATGGCCTTTTTACGATTGATGTGAGGCGATCGAATCGCGCGTATGAGAAGATTTTTAGGGGTATGCTCCGTTTCAATAAACTCTAGAATCTGTACAGCATAGCCGGCAGCCTCGAGGCGGGCTGCGCGCAGTGTATCGGTTACCAGTCCGGTAAGGCGTTCCCGGATCACCCCATAACGCAGCATAGGTTGTAACTCCTCAGCGTTAAGCTGTCGGTAGAGTTCCTTTTGGCAACAGGGGGCAGCGAGGATGACCTTTGCGTTCCACCGCACCGCTTTGGCGATGGCATCATCTGTGGCGGTATCGCAGGCATGAAGGCTAACGGCGAGGTCAATGGGGGTATCTAACTCAAACGATTCTATGGAGCTGCAAACGAACGAGAGGCCTGGCCACTGCAGCTTTTCCGCAAGCTGTTGGCAAAAAGCAACCAGATCGGGTTTTTGTTCTATACCATACAGGTAGACTTCGCGCCCTAGAACCGAATGAAAATAGTGGTAGAGGGCAAAGGAAAGATAGGCCTTCCCTGCACCAAAATCCACGATATGCAGTGGCCCCTGTTTAGGAAGGTGTTCGATGATGTCATGAACGATTTCAAGAAAACGATTGATTTGGCGGAATTTGTCGTAGCGGGAGAGAACCACCTGCCCTGAGTGGGTCATGATCCCAAGTGCATGGAGAAACGGCAGATATTGACCCTCTTGCAAGATATAGTTTTTAGCTCGATTATGAGTTAGGGGGGACGGGCGACGGTTTGTCGGGCGCGTGGTGAGCCTCACATGGCCTTCCGGCAGGAGCACAACCTGCTCATCGCTTTGGGTAGTACGAATATTCAGCCGGCCGTTTGATTTGCGAAGTAGCTCGATAAGGTGCTCGACTGCCTCGAAAAGAGGCAGATTGCGGTGAGTTACCTTTTGAAAGTTATGATAGGCGAACTGAAAGTATTTTTGTTCTTTAATCCGTACCGGATGGACGAGGGCAGAGCCGTTTGGATCGGTGATGTTGATACCGTCTTGGCCTTTGAGCGTAGCCGCAACAAAGAGGGCATCCGCTTCAAGCAGATTTGTGAGGTAGGTTCGGAACTCTGAAAGGGTTAACGTTCGTGTGCTAGGAGGCATCTTGATCCTTTCGGTAAGCCTTAATTTGGGCAAGTTCCTCTTTGCCACGAGCTTCCAACTGTTTTACCCACTCTTGGCGCAGAGGGCGCAAGGTTTCCACCAACGTTTCGGCAATGGCCAAGTTGCGAAACCACTTATGGTTGGAAGGTACGACGTACCAGGGTGCGTGAGGTGCTGCGCATCGGTTAATTGCATCTTCAAAAGCATTTTGATAGTCGTCCCAAAGTTCCCGTTCCTTCCAATCGGCGACCGAGAGCTTCCAGGCTTTTGTGGGGTCTTTTTCGCGATCGCGCAGACGTTGTTCTTGCTCCTCTTTGCTGATGTGGAGAAGGAATTTGAGAATGAGCGTGTTATTTGAGGCCAGGAGCTGTTCAAAGGCGTTTATCTGCCCGTAGCGTGCACGCCATACCGTTTCCGGCACGAGCTTGTGAACACGAACGACGAGAACATCTTCGTAGTGGGAGCGATTAAAAATGACCATTGTCCCTTTTGCCGGTGTTTGTTTGTGAACTCGCCACAGGAAGTCGTGAGCTGCCTCTTCGGCAGTCGGTACTTTGAAGGAGGCGACGCGACAGCTTTGAGGGCTAACACTAGAAAAAACGTGACGGATGGTTCCGTCTTTACCGGCTGTATCTATACCTTGCAGCACGATGAGAACCGCGTGGGTACTTGCAGCATAGAGCAGTTCTTGGAGTTCGGAGAGTTCGGCCAGAAGTTGTGCCGAGCGCTTTTCTCCCTCGTCTTTATCCAGACCGGCATGATAGGAAGGGTCTATGTCGTGTAGTTGGATTTTTTTGGAGCCATCAATCGGTTTTAGGTAGCTCATGCTTTGTGTTCCTCGATTTGGAATATCTCTGTAAGGGCAACCGCCACACCGTCTTGGTCGCATGAAGGCGCGATGCGTTTTGCTACCGCTTTCACTTCCGGTTTGGCGTTGGCAACGGCGATGCCAAGCCCAGCCCATTGTAACATGGCGATATCGTTCCAGCTGTCTCCGATAGCGATCGTCTGTTCGGCGGGAATGCCAAGTCGCTCGGCCACGACGGAGAGGGCTTTTCCTTTATTTACGTTTAGTGGTAGAAACTCAAGATACTCTGCGTTGCTACGCATGACAGTAAGGCGCCCTTGGTAACGTTGTTGCATAATAGGTAACAACTCTTGAACGGTGGCAGGGTGGGTCACGATGATCAGTTTTGTAGGGGCGGTTCCTTTGAGGCGTTCGTAGAAGTCCGGAAGAATTTCAAATCGGGCCCCGGTTCGCTGTTGATACAGCTCCATCCAAGGGGTGCGTTCGGCGGAGTAGATATGATCGTCAAGATAGTAGTTCAATTGAAAGTGGTTTTCCCTTGCGAATGTTCGTATCTCGTCGGCCAGGTCAGGCGGGACGGTTTCGTTGAGCCAGGTCTCACCGGTAACAGGGTTACGGATCATGGCTCCGTTGTAGCTGATAACCGGTGTTTGAAGCCCTAGGGTGTGAACGGTTGGCAGGGTGGTTTCGTGCATTCGTCCAGAAGCGATTATTACGATGACCCCTTTTTGGGCGACGCGCTGTACCGCTCTTCGATTTGTATCGGACAGAACATGGTTTGAATTCAGAAGCGTATCGTCGAGGTCTATGGCACAGAGTCGGTAGGTTGTGTTCAATGGGCGCTCCTTTCGGATGGGTTGTGGGCGGGAAAGAGAGGTCGGAGGAGTTCGGACGGCTGCGTTTTGGAGGCGCGTAATAGGGAGGAGCGAGCGAAGCGTTCCTCATCTATGGGGCGAAGGAGCACGAAGGGATCGGATTTTTGTGGATTAAGATAACGGATGAGGTTTTGCGCATCTTCACGGACGGGGCTAGACGGATCATGGGCAATGGGATATAGCGCGTTGATAGCATGGGCTTGCTTTAGGAGCTTTAGGCCAAACATGGTGGTGAGCTGCACGGCGGGATTTGGGTGAAGTAGGCAGTTTGTAAAGATTTGCAGGGCGTGCTCTTGCGTGGTCGAGCTGATGAGAAGGGCGACAGAATCTCTTCGGACAAGGCTAATGTGTTCCAAATTCGGTTCACCGGCTTCGTCTAAAACTAGGCGGACAATGGAGAGATTTTCGCCTCCGATGGCACGCACCAGAAGCGCACGATGAAGTAGGGAGAGGGGTAACTCCGATCGCAAAAAAAGTAGGATTTGCGCATTATGATGAAAGTGGGCAAGCGGACGTGAAAGATCGGGACGCTGTTCGAGCTGTGCAAGGGCTGTGGCCAGTTTTTGAAGAAAGGGTGTTGAACCCACTGTTTTCAAAACGGCATGACGAAGCAAAGGAGCGCAGCTACTTTCACGGATAAAGGGACGGTCAATAAGTCGCATGAGATGTTGACCGCCTTCCGGATAGCCAAGTTGATGGAGAATGAGTGCTGCATAGATGGCACGGGGGCTTGGCGTTGTTGCAGATGCAGCCGCTAGAAGTAGTGGATAGGCTAGATGGTCGGCATGTTGCAAAGCTGCGGTGGCCCAAGTATGCGCATGCCAGTTCTCGCTTCCAAGCAGGCGAATAGCGGTTTTCAGTTTTCGTGGTGTTGTTGGAAACATAAGAACCATACAACCTTTGGTGTGGGTTATAACACTTTACCGCATAGTGGTCAAGAAAGCCAATAGCGAGTCGATCTATTTGCCAACGCAGAAGTCTTGAAAAATACGATGGATGATCTCGTCGTCTACCGTTTCGCCGGTGATTTGACCCAGGGCGTTTAGAGCCTCTCGCAGGTCTAGGGCAATGAAATCGCCAGGAAGTCGTTGATGTGTTGTGGTGAGAGCTTCTTGCAGGTGATGAACGGCCTCTTGAAGCGCTTGAGAATGACGGGTCGAGGTGATCATAACCCCTTCGGTGTCTCCATATAGGCTTGAGGTCGTTATCTGCTGCAGCTTATCTCGAAGCAGCTCGATGTTCTCTCCGGTGAGGGCCGAGATCGGGATGATGTCGGTGACATGAGGAAACTTTTGGCGCACCAAGTTGGCAGCTTGTTCGAGCACGTCGTTAGTGACGAGGTCTTTTTTGTTGAGTAAAAAGAGGGCTGGTCGGTCTTTACTCTCTACGGCAGGAAGTGGAGAGAGGGTATTCAGGGAGGATAAGTCGGATGCATCTACGATAAAGAGCAGAAGATCGGCCTGCTCGGCAGTTTTTAAGGCAAGGTCTATCCCAATGCGCTCGATGGGATCGGCAGTGGCTCTCAGTCCCGCTGTATCGGTAAGCACGATTGGAATACCGTTGATGGATAGCGATTCCTCTATGAGGTCTCGTGTTGTGCCGGGGATAGGGGTTACAATGGCACGTTCTGTTTGGAGCAGTTGGTTTAAGAGGGAAGATTTGCCTGCGTTCGGAGGACCGATAAGGGCCACGCGCATACCTTCCCGCAGAATCCGTCCGTAGTGGGCGGTGTTGGCAAGGCAGAGAGCTTGTTGGCAGATGTGGGCTAAACGACCCTCAAGTTCTGGGTAATCAAGCTCTCCTACTTCATCGCTGTAGTCAATGGTTACCTCAACGGCTGCTAAAGCCCCGATGATGTCGGAACGCAAACGATGAATAACTTCCGACAACTTGCCTTCGAGTTGATTGAGCGCCACACGACGTGCCCGTTCCGTTTTCGCCTTAACGAGATCGGCCACCGCTTCTGCCTGGGCTAAGTCCAGTTTGCCGTTGAAAAAGGCCCGTTGGGTAAATTCACCGGGTTCGGCCAAACGTGCACCATGCTGAAGCAGTGTTTCCAGGAGGCGACTGACAATGGCACGCCCTCCATGACACGACAGTTCCACCATATCTTCACCGGTATAGGAGTGGGGAGAGCGAAAGAGGGTAAGCAGTCCCTGATCTATGGTCTCGCCATGCAGATCAACAAAGTGACCGAAGCGAACTGTATAGCCTGGAAGGAGGGTAATATTCTCCTTACGCTTTCCGCGGAAAACTTGTTGAGCAATAGGTATAGCCGCTATGCCAGAGAGGCGGACGATGGCGATGGCCGATTCGCCCATAGCCGTAGCAACTGCAGCGATAGTATCTTCTTGTTCCATAGAGAGCTTTCAGCTTGTGGGTTGCAGGAATATCTGCGGTTCTCGCTGAAATATAAATACGTTTTCGAGAAGGGAAGTGCATCATGCTCATTGCGCGGGATAAGAGGGGAGTGGGTGGGATATGGCTGACGGTATGCCTTAGTATTTTTTGCTATACCTCAGCAAGCGCTGTGGACGTTCAAGAGACTGTTGTTCCTGCCGATCCGGACTTAGTGCTTGTAGCATCCGGTTTTAGGTTTCCCGAAGGACCCGCTTACGATGGACACGGAAATATCTACTGCTCGAACTGTGCTGCGGATTACGTTACCAGGATAAGCGCCGATGGGCAGGTAGAGATCGCCTATCGTGCAAACCACAATGGGGATAAGCCTTTTACGTTCCTCAAGACGAACGGTATGACGTTCTTCCGAGATGGCTCTCTTTTCGCGTGTGATTTTGAAAGAAATGCCATTATACGTATCTATCCGGATGGACACCAGGAGCTTGTAGTGGACCGGTGTGATGGGCAACCTTTTCGAGGGCCGAACGATCTCGCATTTGACCCCAAGGGATATCTTTACTTTACCGACCCCACCGGCTCCGATGCTTCGCATCGCATCGGAGCTATCTATCGGGTGGACATTGTGGCCCACAAGGCGATAAAGGTAGCCGATAGTCTCGCTTTTCCTAACGGCATAGCATTTAGTGGAGATGGAAAATGGCTTTATGTTTGTGAGGACAATTTAAACAGAATTATTCGTTTCCGTGTTCGCAAGGATGGACATCTCAGCTTACCGGAAGTGTTTGCGACGCTTGATGCAGATGGTCCCGGACATCCAGATGGGATGGCTATAGACAAGCAAGGTCATTTATGGATCGCCCATTACGGGCAGCATCGGGTATTAGAGTTAGATGGGAAGGGGCAGATCGTCCGCAAAGTTCAGCTACCGGTGAGCCATGGGGAGGGGGATGAAGGGCCGACGAATCTAGAGTTTGCGGGCAGAGATATGCGAACGCTTTATATAACCGATCCTGGCACCGATTCCCTCTACAAAATAAGGGTTAAGGTAGCAGGTTTAACGCTTTTTTGTGCGCCACCAAATAGAGCAAAGGGAGGTTAAGAGAGACATGTTCACCTGTTTATCTCCGGGGGCTATCGGAGTTCACGTTACCAATTTGAAAGAGGCCATCGAGGCCGCTCGGATCGGTGGGTTCGAGGGGGTGGAGTTTAACCCCTTTGAGGTGGCCGACCTTGTGGAAAAGCAGGGAGCGGATTATGTTAGAAGCCTGTTTGCGCATGCCGCCATCCGCCCCGGCGCGTTTGGGTTGCCGGTGGACTGGCGTGGTGAGGAGGCAAAATGGCGGGAGGGCTTGGCTCAGCTCCCACGCTTAGCGAAAGCTGCGGCCGCTATTGGTTGTCATCGTACGGCTACATGGGTGCCGCCTGCATCGGACGTACTGACATTTGAGGAGAACTGGCGGTTTCATATAGAGCGCTTCAAACCCATCGCTCAGATTTTGGCAGAGTCCGAGTGTCATTTAGGGTTAGAGTTCATCGGTCCGGCAACTTCACGCAGGAATCATCGTTATCCTTTCATTTACACGATGGAGAAGATGCTTGAATTGGCCGCAGCCATTGGGCCGAATGTGGGATTGCTACTGGATAGTTGGCATTGGTATACCTCTGGAGGAACTGTTGAGGGGATACGAAAGCTTCACAAAAAGGATGTGGTCTATGTACATATCAACGATGCACCGGACGGAATACCCCGTGAAGAGCAGATTGACAACCGGAGGGCGCTTCCTGGAGAGACCGGAGTTATTGATATTGCCAACTTTCTGCGTGCCCTGCGACATATCGGCTACGATGGGCCGGTAACCCCGGAGCCTTTCAAAGCCGAATTGGCCTATCTCGCTTCGGATGAAGAGCGATTGCGTACGGTTGGCGCTGCTACGCGAAGTGTTGTGCATCGGGCCTTCGGCGATGAATAGACGCTTGATCTAGCCGGTGTTTGGGGATGCCCAGTGATGAAAACGATCTTCCGGAACTGGATGGTCTTGAGGATAGATTAGGTAGACCGTTTTGTGAGAGTGGTTCCAAGCTCTTAGGAAGTTCGAGCGAGGAAAAACTCGCCGGCACATTTCGCCCTGGTCGGGACGATAGTAAGGATCGTTGAAGACGGGATCGCCTGTTTTCGTGAAGCCGATGCATACCATAAGATGCCCAGCATCGTGGGCTTCCGGTTTTCCTTTAAGCAGATCGTAGGAGACAGAAACGATTGGGGGAACACCGGCAAGAATCCACCGTTCAAGCTCGTAGATATCGCTAAAACGTGCTACGTAGGCACGGATTCCGGCGTGCGCCCCGGCAAAGGCGGTATTGAACGGCCAGTTGCCGGTTCCATGCCATATAGGGTCGTAGACGGCTGCGGCCACATTCGGAACATCATACATGAGGTCGGGGCGTTGCCGTTTGTGTGCCCAGTAGGCCAGCACCATGGCCGTGCTGGTTGGGCTACACCACCCTGCGCCCCCGTCCCAGCCGAGCTGTGTTTTTTCAGGTACAATCAGTTCGGTACCCCAAGCTTCTGAACAGGGCGGTAGCTCGTCGAAGGAAGCCTGAGTATCGGTGGCGCACAGCGCAAGAAGGGGCCATTGTGGCGTGGCTACTCCTCGATAGATGAGGCGAAGTTGGGCTTTTGAAGCCGGTCTGGTGAGACGAAGGACATCCGTATCCATAGTTCCATCGCGGTCGTGTTGGCCGGCAACGCTCTGCCGCGGAAAGTACTGAGGGCTTTGTGACCAGTGGGCGACCGTGTAGTAGGATGTCCAATGATCGTGGCAAAAGGCACGGATTCCTAAGGAGATGCCGGTTTGCGGCGGCATAATGACATTCCAAGAGAGGATAAGCTGATCGGCAAGCAGGGGAAGCTGTATTTGCGGTGAGACCCAACCGTTCGACTCTAGAGGAGTAAGTTGCTGCTCTTTTATTTCAACAAAAACGGTTCCACGATATTCCTGGCTCATGTTTACATTCTCCGGCATCTTAGGTATAGGCTACCAAACAAGCGTATTTGCGTCGAAGACAGGGCCGTCCCAACAGGCACGTACATAATGTGTCCCTTGAGTGGTTCTTTGTGCAACAACGCAGCCGTTACAAAACCCGATACCGCATGGCATTGACGTTTCGACAGATACCTGACAAGGCACATTAAATTCATATGCGATGGCCGCAACGGCTTTGAGCATAGGGGTAGGTCCGCAAGCATAGAGGCTGCGTGGTAATTGAGAGGGCTGCTCCAGGAGGGTACGTAAGCGATCGGTAACAAGCCCTTTTTCGCCATGGGTTCCATCGTCGGTAAGGGCATAGAGATGGACTTCGAGACGGCTAAATTCAACGAGACCTACCAAAAGGCTTCGGGTACGGGCGCCGTTGAGAACTATAATCTCGCCAACCTCGCGATAGGCGCGCTCGTTGTGGAGCGTTTGTGCCAGAAAGTAGAGGGGTGGGGCACCGATACCGCCGGCAACCAGGATATGTTGTCTAGGCTGTGAGACATCCCAAGAAAACGGACGCCCCAGCGGGCCAATAATGGAGATAAGACTCCCTTTCCGTTTTTCGGAAAGGCCGGAGGTGAAAGAGCCGCGGGCAAGAAAAAGGATGCTGAAGGTCTCCTCCGAACGGTCTACACGATAGATGCTGAAAGGTCTCCTAAGGAGAGGGGCGTAGTCTTGTCCATAGAGGATTTCGACAAATTGTCCGGCCTGTGCGGTCTGAGCGATCGACGGAGCGTGGAAAACCATTTCAAACGCATTCTGCGCAATGCGTTGGGTCGTCACTATCCTAGCCATGATCTCCTGTCGAACAAAACGGGGCGTCGCCGTCATAGATGAATTTTGAGTAGAGTGCATACGTTTAGTTTACCTTGATGGGCGCGTGAGAGTCAGGGTGATTAAAGAGGGTGGAGTCGAGAAGCGAATTACATGCCATCCCGCTTGCGGTACAAAGAGGAGATGGTTTTTGATGACCAGTTTAGGATCGGCAACCTGCCAAGCCATATTACCCAATATGTGCCAGTGGCCTGCAGGAAGGTACAGCAACAGACGATGGAACGGTTGAGGAATTGGGGGCATTGAGATGGTGATGGATGAGAGATTCTGCATGGCTTTATAGAATCCGTTCATAAAATCGGGTGCAGTGACCAGTGGATTAGTCGTCGAAGGTTCGGTAAAGGCCATCGCTTCGAGGAGCGTGTGGCTTCCATAGACGGCGTCAATATAGAGACAAAGAGCCGTGTAGTTATCCATTCCTGCAGCATCTGTGCGTGAGAGCCAAGATGAGGAAAAGCGTTGAGCGAAAGCGATGCGAGAGATGAGAGGGAAGATTTGGAGATTGAGATAGGCTTCGAGATCATCGCGGGTACAGAATGGGAGGCTCGACAAAGGGATTTCGCCGTTTTTCACGTCACGCCAGAGCCAGTAGAGGAAGAGTCGTTCGCCAAGCACGCCGTTTGCCCACGGTTCTGGGGCCGTGTAGCCGGTTACTCCTGGCAGAATGTAGTGACCGTATTCATGCGCAAGCTCGCGGCACCATTCAATAGAAGAGCGTTTGGCATAGATATTATAAATGTAAATTTGATCTCGGAACTGTTCTCCGCCAACATCGGCATTTGCATAGTTTATGGGGGAGAGCCAAACAGAAACCGGTTGTTGGGAAGGGTGATCGAAATGGAGATGTTGGTGTACCTCATGGTAGAGAAGCAGGTAAAAACGCCCCACTTTTTCCGCAAGCTCGGCATCGGAGGTTTCGGGAGCATAGACGCGAAAGCGTAGTGAGCTATTGTCAACGGGGGCGGTGTAGCCTAAAAGTTCGAAATGGTACATCTGCCGATCGTGAGGGTTGAAAATGGATGTAGGTTGATCGAGAGGGACTAATTTCCCAATTTCGTTTATGGTGTCTGTTTGGTTGATTGATAGGGAAGAGATATCTAACAACCGGCCGACGGTGCGGTGAGACGAAGAAATAGGCGGGACACAGAGGGCATGTTGAGGGGGGGCAAGTGGCAGAAAACCGCATAGGAGTTTGAGTAAATACGGCCTCATTCGGTGGTAAAAAGGTGCCGAAAATAGATTATAAAGTCGGAATAAGGGTTCAAACATGGAGCTTTCTCAACTCGAGATACGGATTGCACGAACGCCATCACTCCCTTTATTGTCGAGCGCTGCGAGCGAGATCATGGGGATGGCCGACTATAACACAAATATTCGCGAATACGAGCGCATTATCCTACGTGATCCCGCTTTAGCGGCAAATATTCTTCGGGCGGCGAACTCTGCCTATTATGGCGGTAATGGAAGCCTGACCAATCTGTCGCAGGCTATCGCGCGACTTGGGATCAATACGGTGCGCTCGATCTGTATTACGGCCGCTTATCATAGCTCTCTCAACGGAAAGCGCCTACATAGACTTTTCGATTCCCAATCGTTTTGGCAGCATTCGTTGGCGGTCGCATGTAGTTGTAAAGTTCTTGCGGCCATGGTTCATTACGCAGACCCCGAACTAGCCTTCATCGCAGGACTGCTACACGACATCGGAAAACCGGCGCTTTATATGTTTTTGCCACTCCAGATGAATCTGGTTCATGAGACGGTGCAGTCGGAGAACCTAACCCAATTTCAGGCGGAGTATTCCATCATGCAGTTTACGCATCAAGAGTGTGGGCGATTAGTTGCAGGCCGTTGGCAGTTGCCGGTGGTGTATCATGAGGCCATAGGGAATCATCATGACCCGATGTCATGCAGGCATGAACCCGATATGCTGGCCTTGCTAGTTCATATGGGCAACGCTTTAGCACATCGTGCCGGGATAACCTGCATTCTTGGTGAGGCTGACGCGGGATTCGATGAAGCTGTGGTTGCTGAACTAGATTTGGATATTGAACCGTTCGACGCTCTGGCGAGAATCATCGCTGCAGAGGTTGCGAAGCTGAGCTTTCAAGAGTAAGGCGAGCGGCTACTGCATGCGAGAGCGTAGGAAACCTTGAGGTGTGTTCGGGTATAAGACGCCGATGAGAGATAAAGGCTTTACGGAATGTGAGGCGGATGAAAAGTTTTTAGTTGTGCGAGTGAGGTGGGCGGGACGATTTTTCCTTGGATGATCATCTGTTGAATGACCGCTAATTTTTTTAGAATGACAGGCGGAATAAGCTGTTTCGTGTACCGCATCTCACTGAGTCCGACGCCGCCCTCTTTCAGGCCGTAGACATGCTCGCCGGGGGTGAAGCGGCTTTCTACGACGCGCTGGATGGTATCGCAAACCGCCCTATCTACATGTTTGACCATGCTGGTAAGAACGCGGCCTGGAGCGAGGTAGTCCTGATCCTGGTCAACGCCAATGGCAAAATAGCCCGGCCCCCGCGCCTTGGCAGCTTCGATAACACCTAGCCCCGCTTTTCCGGCGGCATGATAGATAATATCCTCCCCGGCAGCAAACTGCTGTTCGGCCTGACTACGTCCTTTGAGCACATCGTTCCAATCGCCGGTGTAGGTTGCAGTGACTTTTACCGAGGGGTCTGCAGTTTCCGCACCGGCCCGATAGCCTGCCTCGAACTTCTCGATGAGAGGGATTTGTTGCCCGCCCACAAAGCCGATTTTCTTTGTTTTACTCATAGAAGCGGCCAGGAAACCGGCAAGGAAGGAGCCTTCTTGTTCTTTAAAAACGAGGCCGGCGCAGTTGGGGAGGTTAGGGCCGGGGTCATCTATGATGGCAAATTTCGTGTTAGGAAACTGCGGAGCCACCTGTTTTAGGGCATCTTCCATAGCGTAGCCCACGGCAAAAACCACTTTATAGCCTTGACGCGCCATGTTGGTAAGGTTGGTTTGGTAGTCGGAGGGGCTATGAGATTCGACCCATTTCAGAGAATCTGGTGAGAGATGTAATTTTTGTTGGGCGCATTTGAGACCGTTGATAGCGCTTTGGTTGAAGGAGCGATCATCAGGCCCACCGACATCGAGCACCAGGGCGGCGATTTTAGGAGCGGTTGGTGCGTTCGCACACCCTGTGGCAAGGGCGGCACCGAGCAGGAGCAGGGCACAGGCGAGTAGATGACGACGTTGCATCGGGTTAGGGTCTCAGTTTATGAATGGCAATACCTTGGGTATCCAGGGCAGCTTCGCCCATGGCTTCGGAAAGCGTTGGGTGTGCATGGATGGTAGACATTAGCTCCTCGACGGTAGACTCAAGCTTAATGGCGACTACGGCCTCGTGAATCAGCTCCGTGGCATAAGGGCCAACGATATGCACACCGAGTACCTCACCATATTTTCTTTCGGAGACTACCTTGATAAGGCCTTCTTGTTCGTTAATAGCCATGGCACGGCCGAGGGGACGAAATGGGAAACGACCGGTAACCACATCGTATCCTTTGTCGCGTGCCTCCTCTTCGGTAAGGCCTACGGAGGCCACTTCGGGTGAAGTGAAAATGGGGGCAGGCACGGCACGGTAGTCCATTTTCACCTTATGCCCCATCGCATTTTCGGCAGCCACAATGCCCATATGTGAGGCGAGGTGGGCGAGAAGTTGCTTTCCGGTTACGTCTCCGATGGCGTAGACATGGGGCACACTGGTCTGCAAGTATTCATCCACCACAATGCCACGACGTGAGAGAGGGCCGTCGGTGACCGTTTGAACTCCGATGGCTTCCAGGCCGAGGTCTGCTATGCGGGGGCGCCTTCCGGTGCCCACGAGAACGACATCGGTTTCTATTTCCGTCTGCTTGCCATTTCCGTCCTCAATAGTAACCAAGCGGGAGGAGCGTTTATGTTGAACGGCGGTTACTTTTGAATTGATAAAGAAAGTGATACCCTGCCGGGTCAATGCCTTTCGAAGCTCCGTAGCGATCTCCTTATCACCGGTAGGAAGGATTTCGGGGGCTATTTCTACAACAGTTACCTCAGCACCAAGCCCACGGAAAGTGTAGGCAAACTCAAGCCCTACAGCTCCGGCTCCGAGAATGACCATCCGTTTTGGGCATTCTTTGGCGGAAACCGCCTCATCGCTTGTCCAGATGCCGTTACTGCTTTCCCCTCGCTTATCTTTGGGATTCCGTTCGAGGCCGGGAATAGGAGGGAAGATCGGTTCTGAACCGGTGGCAATGATCGTGTTTTGGGTTGTAACAAGCTCTGTGGAGCCGTCGGGTTTGGTGACCTCGATAGTATGGGCATCTTTGAAGCGGCCGGTTCCGATGATGCTTCGCACGTGATTGCTTTTGAGGAGGGATTGCACGCCTTTGCGGAGTGTGGTAACGACCTTTTGTTTGCGTTGCATCATCACATCAAAATTGAAGGCGATGGTACCTTGAATCTGCACACCCATAACGTCGGCCTGTTTAACGTGATGCAGGCGCTCGACGCTAGCGATCATGGTTTTGGTAGGGATGCAGCCCCAGTTAAGGCAGGTTCCACCCCACTCGGTGTCCTCTTTTTCAATACAGACGGTTCGGGCGCCAAGTTGGGCAGCACGAATGGCGCAAACATAGCCCCCTGGGCCGGAGCCAATCACGACTACATCGGCATCAAAGGAGGATTGCGACGTCATAAGCGGTTCGTTCTCCGAATGTTGTTTTCTGAAAGCGGTGTGCGAAGGAAGCAGGACTGTGCGTTATAAGTGCGAAGAGGGTATTTATTGGAATAGGTTGACCTCATGGTAGAAGTATAGCACACATTCTCTGAGGAGGTCAATGTGGAGAAACGGCATGGCTGCTTTATAACTCACGCTCTGTGAGTGCGGCAACCTTAGGCTGAGTTAGAGCTGCCCATGTTGTTAGGTTAATGGCGGCATTCCAAGCCGCATTCAACCCATAACCACATCGAAGGCAAACAAACTGGCTCTGAGACTTTGCACGTCCTCGAATACCCACAAGGTTCTCCAGAACGAGTGCCTTGGGCGAGAGGAGGGTATTGTGAACTATCCGCTGACTGATGGAATGGTTAAGCCATTGAGAGAAAGGGGAAACCCTTTTAGCCTATTTGTAGGCATCTGCCGTCTTGGCGAGGCAGCGCACGGCCATTAGGGCACAGGGAGAACCGTTCTCGCGCGGTGTGATAGGTGGCCTTGTGGAGGACGTCGGCCTTGATGGGAAGGGCATCGTCCTGCTTTCCAAAGAAAAAAGAGGAAAGCATCTGTCCTTTGCCTAAATCGCGGGGGTATCCTGCCGCAAGCTTTATGAGATTAGCTGGCGGCCTGTAGCGGCGCTTCTAGTTCACGAATGTGGGTAATACGGTTACGGCCGTTTTGCTTAGAGTGATAGAGCGCTCGATCCGCTTTTTCTATGAGTTCGGCGCGATACTGGATTTCCGGTGTAAGCGAGGCAACACCGATGCTTATAGTGATGGGCCGAAAAGCCCAATTCTCCGAAGCGATCGCGGTGCGATACCTTTCAGCAAGCGCCAAAGCTCCATCGGCAGGGGTGTTAGGTAAGATGACGGCAAACTCTTCGCCACCATAGCGGCAAACGAAATCGGTCTGTCGCGCTACTAAAGTCAGCAAGCGGGCAACATGCTGAAGGACTTCATCCCCTGCAAGGTGGCCATAGGTGTCGTTATAAAGTTTAAAGTGGTCTACATCGAGCATGAGCAATGAGAGCGGCAGTTGATAGCGCCTTGCTCTACGAAACTCGATTTCGAGTTGTTCCTGAAAGACGCGATGGTTTTTTAAACCTGTAAGGCCGTCTATAGTAGCTAGGGTGGAAAGCCGAGCATTCACGCGTTCCAGTTCGCGCTTTTGACGAGTCAACTCTTTTCGGCTGGCGTTGAGTTTGGCTAAGAGATTTTCGCGCTCGGTTACGTCGCGGGAGGCGCAAAGGATGGCCTCGGGGCGTCCCTCGTTGTCTACAAGAAGTGTGGTCTTTGTTTCTAAATAAAGGAATTGACCGTCCTTATGACGGCATCTCCAAACAATCGTGCGCGTTTTGTTACGGTTTTGCTGCATCAACGCAAGGGGGCGCAAGCGTTTGAGATCGGCGGGGTGCGCTAAGTCGGTGATGGCACTATGTATAAGTTCAGAAGGAGTGTAGCCAAGGACTTTTTGGACTGAAGGGCTGACAAACAGGAAGGCTCCATTAAGCGTATGGAGGCTAACGACGTCGTCTATCGTAGTGGCAACCAGCTCGTAGATATCGGCGATATTGGTGAACTGTGAGGTTGGCCGGCTCGATTTCTCAGAGGCTGTAATCGTTTGCAACGCCGGTTCTCCAGCATCTTTTAGGCGTGTCTTCATGATAGTCTTTTCGTCCCCAGAGGGGGTCTGTTTGTAGACGGCGGTCACCGATTCGTCCTTTTGGGCTGAATTCTACTGATATTGACCGATTCAAAGCCCAATAAGTTCAGTCGGCCCATCCTCAGTTTTATACGTTAGAGGAGGCTCTATTTTCGCAAAAAGCTTTGCAGGGCAAACCAGAGATTGGCAGGGCGTTCGGCTAGTCGGCGCATCGTGTAGGGGTACCAATGATCGCCAAAGGGAGTATAGATACGAATGTTGTAGCCTTCCTTTGCGATCTGCAGTTGGAGAGGACGTCGAACGCCGTAGAGCATCTGAAATTCAAATCGGTCTTTCGAGATGTTATGCTCTTTGACAAAGAGCTTTGCTGCGTTGATTAGTTGCAGGTCATGTGTGGCCAGGGCTGGGTAGTTTCCTTCGAGCAGAAGGCGTTGCATAAGTTTGAGGTAGTTAGCGCGGATATCGTCCGGTTTCTGAAAGGCGATGGAGGGTGGCTCTTTATAGGCCCCTTTGCACAATCTGACACGCGCTTTAAGACGAATTAGCTCTTCGATATCGGCCTCGCTGCGGTAGAGATAGGCTTGGATTACAACACCGAGGTGGTTCTGATATTCCGGTCGTTTTTTGAAGGTCGTGTAGAAAATGTCGAGGGTTTTTTGCGTGTAGGCGGAGCCTTCCATGTCTATACGAATGAACAGATCGGGCAGTGCTGCCTCCACCAGGGTTTCGAGGTTTCGTTGGGCCAGATCGGGGTCAATATCGAGGCCAAGCGAAGTAAGTTTGAGCGAGATGCTTGCCTTCAGCCGTTCTCGGCGGATAAGGCTCATGAGGTTGAAGTAGGTGGTAACAACCTGTTCAACCTCTTTCGTTGAGGTGATGCTTTCACCAAGATAATCAAGGGTGGCGGTCATACCGGCCTGATTAAGTGCACGGACGGGTTCTACGATCTCTTCGAGGGTCTCGCCGGCGATGAAGCGCCGTGCAATGCGAGCCGCAAGGGAGTTTTTGCGGGCAAAAGTTTCGAGGCCGCGATTTTGGGCCATCTGCAGTAGAAGGGTGCGGGTTAGCATAGGAAACTCTCCTCATTGAGAAGTTTCGGCAGAGCGCTTGTTAAACTTAAGCATAAGGATACCATTTGAACCCTCTCCATTTCGGTGTACGTGTGGAAGCACATATGAGGTTGCAAAGAAGGAGATGCGGGTAGAGTGGAGAAATTAAATAATTAAATAAAGAAGTCGCTAGAGGAGTGGCAGTTGAAATATCACGCGCTTGATACGCCCGCGCTGCTTGTTGAACGGGAGCGGTTGGAGGCCAACATCCGTAACATGGCAGAGCTAACCCGTTGCCATGGCAAGATGTTGCGACCTCATGCGAAGACCCATAAAACACCGGAGATCGCCCGGATGCAGCTTGCTGCCGGCGCGGTAGGTTTGACCGTTGCGAAGCTAGGTGAGGCAGAGGTTTTCGCCGAAGCAGGGTGTAAGGACCTATTTATTGCCAACCAAATTGTAGGAGAGCAGAAGTTAGAGCGCTTAGTAGGGCTTGCACGCAACTGTACGGTTCGGGTTGGGGTGGATAGTCTGGAAGTAGCCATGCCTTTGAGTGAGGCGGCTAAGCGTGCGGGCGTAAGCATCGGGGTGCGGTTAGAGGTGGACACGGGCTTGCATCGGGCCGGCGTTCGCACAAAAGACGAGGCGATGGAGGTGGCAGATGCCCTTGCGCGACTGCCGAACCTGGAATTGGACGGCATTTTTACTTATGAGGGACATCTCTATCAGGCGAACAGCGATCGAGAACGAGCTTCTGCAGTCGCCAGGATGGCAGAGGAGTTGGCCGATCTCAGAGACAGCCTCATAAGGCAAGGTATTCCGATTTCTATTATCAGTGTTGGTTCCACACCAGGTGCACGGTTTACCGCTCCGGTTCCGGGGCTTGATGAGTTGCGATGCGGAGTCTACGTTTTTAATGACCGCATGCAGGTGGCGCGAGGTGCACCGCCGGAGAGTTGCGCCCTAACGGTGCTTGCAACGGTGATAAGTGTGCGACCGGATGGCCGGGTTATCGTGGATGCTGGCACCAAAGCCTTGGCCGGTGACAAGCCGTTTGCCGATCAGACGATGGGGGAGATTTTGGAAGACCCTTCTCTGCGTTTTGTGGCGGCAAGTGAGGAGCACGGGCATCTGCAGGCAGAAGGAAGCGCCCGATTGCGGGTGGGAGATAAGGTAAGAATTGTGCCGAACCATGCCTGCACCTGTGTGAACCTGCATGAGCGCATGTATGTGGTGAAGGGAGAGGAGGTGGAGGATGTTTGGGAGATCAGGGCTAGAGGGAAGTTTCTGTAGGAAGGGAAGAGGCCGCACCTCGTTTTCTGCTGTGTACGTGGTGATGGGACGGATGAGATTTGCGTATGAGAAGTCAACAGTTTAGGACGATGGGGGTAAGATAGGTGAGAAAATTTTTAGTTCGTTTCGCAAGCCTCTATTTAACCGCGGTCTATTGGAGCACCGCAGCAAGCGCCAGCCCGCCTAAGCATCCACATACGAGAGTGGCGAACAAGGCGATAGTTGTGAAGGCCGGGACGCCAAAAGCTCTACAAGCAGAGTTGCACACGCTACGCGGGCATGTGGTGTTAATCAACTTTTGGGCTACATGGTGCGGGCCGTGCGTCGCCGAATTCCCGGAGCTTGTAGCACTGTCGAAGAAGTATGCGCCCCGCGGACTGCGCTTAATAACGGTATCGGTTGATCAGCCTAGCGACAAAAAGCAGGTTATCGCCTTCTTAGAAAAGCACAATGCACCGATGCCTGCTTATATCGCCTCTACCAACGACGCATTGCAGTTTTTAAAACCCTATGATCCGAAGATGGACGGTGCTATACCTCGGACTTACGTTTTCGACAAGACTGGCAGGTTGAGGGCACGTATTGTAGGGCAAATTGACCCCGCCAAGCTTGAGTCAGAGATACGCGATTTATTGGCAGCAAAGAGCCGACTGTCAAAGAAGTAGATAAGAGGATATAGTGATGCCGACCGAAGCTCAACTGCTAGATCCTGCTTTTCTAAGAAAGCTCGAGCGACTATCCTTGGTATGTAGGAAACCGTTTCCTGGCCAGATGAAAGGCGAGAAACGTTCCACACGGCGTGGGAGCAGCGTGGAATTCACCGATTATCGCGAGTATATCCCCGGTGATGATCTGCGTTATGTAGATTGGAATATGGCGGCTAGGAGCGAGCGTTTCTATCTTAAGCTATTTGTTGAAGAGGAAGACCTCTTCCTAGCGTTGTTGGTAGATAGTAGTCGTTCCATGGGATTTGGGGAGCCACGAAAAATAGATTATGCCAGACGGCTGGCGGCAGCGGTGGGGTACATCGGACTTGTGAATTACGATAGAGTGATCGTTCAGCCCTATTCATCCTCACTGGAGAGGCCTTTGCCTGTTCAGCGGGGGAGGGTTGGTATCGCACCCCTTTTTGCTTATCTGCATCAGTTGGAGCCTGCGGAGCGAACCGACTTTGCGGTAGCCCTTCATCGTTTTGCTGCTGGGGCGCGCAGTAGAGGGCTAGCTATGGTCATTTCCGACTTTTTTGATCCAGGTTGGCGTGAGGGCCTGAAATCGTTGTTTGCCAGAGGTTTTCAGGTAACCGTGCTACACCTGCTGGCACCAGACGAAATAGAGCCTGCGTTAAGGGGCGACTTGAGAATTATTGATAGCGAAACGAGCGAAAACCGCGAACTTAGCATAACCCCGCAGCTTTTACAGCGTTACCGGCAAACGTTAGATGGTTTTTGCAGTGAGATTGCCGCCTATTGTCGCCGATATGGAGCAGACTATCTGCGCATCTCTTCCGAGCAGTCGTTGGAGGAGGTGACTTTACGCTCCTTACGAAAGATGGGGTTATTACATTAATCTCATGTACGTGAGAAGGATATAATGCGGCATAGGTATAAATTTTTGGGAACGACTTGCAAAATAAAATGCGATCTGGTATACTAGAAAAGAACTCAAACGAACAGACGGGTGGTAGGTTCGTTCGAGGAATAAAAACTGTGGATGCTGCTATCCATGCAAAGCAAGTTCAAACTCGTTTATAGGTAGGTACCTGGATCATGTCTCGAATTAAACATTTCATGGGCGACATTGAGGAGTGGGAGCGATCTCCGGTAACGTCGCAGGAGTTGTCGGCATTGGCTCCTCAAAGTGACGATCTGTCGTTGCGGGAGCAGGCGGAGCGGTTGGAAGAGCTTCTGCCCTACCTCGTGCGCTGGCTTTACTCGCTATCTCTTGATCATCCCACCAGTGAGATGCCGTTGGCCCAGTTGCGGATGTGCACACTGTTGCAGTACGGCCCTCGAAACCTTTCGTCGTTGAGCGAGGAGATGGGCATTACGGTAAGTGCTGTTACACAGCTTGCAGATCGTTTGGAGCAAACCGGACTCGTGGTGCGGATGGTAGGGAACCAAGACAAGCGCACGCGCATGCTGCAGCTTTCGGAAAAGGGGCGACAGTTGATGGAGGAGCGCAGAGCCTTGCGCGTACAACGTGCAGAAGCCGCTCTTGCCCAACTGCCTCAGGCGAGGCGACGTGCCCTTTTGCAATCGCTGCAGATGCTTTTGCGGACGGCGCCGACGGTGGCAGACTGGTATGCGCCCTCTCCTCGATATGGGATGAGACGCAAGGGGGGGCAGCATCTGGGTTAGTTCCCTTATAAACACCTGTTTATACCCTTGGCTACCCGTTCCTCCTAGAAAATGTTGTGATATAGGTGCGACGTAGTGCTGGTCGGCTTACGTCTAGGCAGATGCTGCACCGCTTCTTTAGGTTGGTCGTCCCCCCAAAACGGGGGACGACCTTCTGTTTTTGGTATAATTTGTCAGGGCTGACAGGGTATTCTGTCTCAGCGCCTCGTGAGCCAGAGAGGAGTTCGAAAAGGAGAGGATGGTGCCTGCTGTAGATCGTGTTGTGGGGGTACATTCGCGCTCACTGGTTACCCAAGCCGGAGCGAGATGGCGTTTTCGTGAGGTTCCTCGACCGAACGTTTCTCCGTCCACCCAGCTTGACTGGATGCCGACGACGGTACCTGGGTTTGTGCACCTAGACCTATTGCGGCAGAAGGCAATACCGCACCCCTATGTCGATCTCCAGGAGCGCAGTGTGCAGTGGGTAGATGAGCGCGATTGGGAGTATGAAGGCATATTCTTCTTAGAGTCC
Source organism: Chthonomonas sp. (assembly GCF_035294165.1). Classification (GTDB taxonomy): domain Bacteria; phylum Armatimonadota; class Chthonomonadetes; order Chthonomonadales; family Chthonomonadaceae; genus Chthonomonas. The sequence continues at coordinate 46,721 of NZ_DATGLN010000161.1, read as the reverse complement.
CTGCCGGATGGAAGTGTCTATCTTTGTTTTGAAGGACTCGATACGGTTGCCGAAATCGAGCTAAATGGTCGGCCCTTAGGGCAGGTGGATAATATGTTTGTGCCCCACGAGTTCGGGGTGAGGGAGCTTTTGAACCATGGGGCCGGTGAGGCAGGGAGGAACGTATTGCGTGTTCGATTCCACGCGGCCTTACGTGTCGGTCGTGAACGTTTACGCGCGTGGAATGAGGCCGGCAACGTTACGCTTCCTGAACAGTGGTTTAGTTGGGGGCCGCGGGCCTTTGTGCGCAAAGCGCAATATATGTATGGTTGGGATTGGGGCCCGGAATTGGTCTCTTGTGGAATTTGGAAAGATGTGAAATTACTCTTTGTGCCTGTCGCGCGCTTCCTGCATCTCCGATACCAGATACTTTCGTTGTCGGAGGAGCGGGCCACGGTGCGGCTATATGCGGCGGTCGAGCGCGATCCCCAGCAGAGGCAGCATTCTCTGACTCTAACGGTGAGGATGCACGGAAAGAGTGAAACGATCTCGGGGCAAACTGAAATTGCACCGGCTTCGCTGTATGCAGAGGCCAGTCTAGACTTGACAATTGAGAAGCCCCATTTATGGTGGCCTAATGGGTGTGTTGATGTACGTGAGCGGGGAGCTACTTATAGGACAGAATGGATTTTGGAGTGCGATGGGCGAACAGTAGACGTTGCTCGCTGCAATATAGGTTTGCGAAAAATTGAGCTTGTAAGGCAGCCGGACGAATACGGTGAAAGTTTTGGATTTCGGGTAAACGGTCGAGAGCTGTTTATGAAGGGAGCAAACTGGATTCCGGCAAGCTCTTTTCCTGAACACTCAGCCTCTACTAAGACCAATGTAGAAGTCGTTTATAACCTCTTACGTCAAGCGGCCGATGCCGGTATAAATATGCTGCGGGTATGGGGTGGTGGGCTTTATGAGTCCGAGCAGTTTTACTCGTTATGCGACCAGTTTGGCATCCTCGTGTGGCAAGATTTTCCTTATGCTTGTTCCTATTACCCAGATACAGGAGAGTATGCCGAGAAGGCGGCCGCCGAAGCCCGGGCGGCCATTCGTCGCTTGCGACTGCATCCTTCGCTGGCCTTGTGGTGTGGGAACAATGAGAACCAACAGATGCATTATGATGGCTGGGTTGGGAAGTCGAATCTACCGGCACGATTATTGGGCGAGAAGCTCTATGAGGAGATACTTCCTAGGGTTGTGGCGGAGGAGGACTCCGGTAGGCCTTACTGGCCCGGCTCGCCCTATGGAGGGGAGAACCCAAACAGTGAAGAGATGGGAGATCGGCATAACTGGAACGTATGGCATGGTGCCGGCGACTGGGTGCACTATCGCGAGGATAAGGGCCGCTTCATTTCCGAGTTTGGGTTCGCTTCTTCTTGCAGCTTAACCTGTTGGGAACGGTGGCTTTCACCCGAGATGCGCTGGGCGCATTCGCCTGCCGTAAGATGGCATGATAAGACCCGAAAAGGGTACGAGACCTATTTAGGGTTGATCGCCCTCCATTTTCCATACCCCAGGCAGCTAGAAGACCTTGTCTACTATTCGCAGTTGAATCAGGCAGAGGCGTTGCGATGTGGTATTGAGCACTGGCGGCGAAACAAGGGGCGATGTCGTGGCACACTCTTTTGGCAGTGGAACGACTGCTGGCCGGTGCAGTCTTGGTCTGTTATAGACTATGAGGGCTTGCCAAAAGCGGCCTATTATGCCGTCAAGCGCGCCTACGCGCCGCTTTTGGTATCTCTATTCTTAGAAGAGGATGCTCTTGTGGTTTGGCTGGTGCAAGATTCGGAAAAACCGCTGCAGGGCGTTCTGCATGCGCAGGTTTGCGATTTTTGTGGGCAGGTTCTCATGGAGAAGTCCTATGAGATAGAGGTCGCTGCTGATGGCGCTGTGGAGGTTGACCGCTTTTCTTTAGGCTTATCCGAAGCGATGCGTCGAGAAAGTTTTGCGTGGGGGCGTTTTGAAGGGGCAAACGGTGAGCATTCCGAGGCCTTAATTCTACTGTGTGAGCCAAAGGATATGGTTCGATCCGACCCCGGTTTAGAGTGGGAGCTTATTAGGGATAGCGACGGATGGATTGTACGATGTCGCTCGCAACGTTTTGCCCCCTATGTCTGGCTGCGTTTGGAGGACGGCGTGCTGGGACAGTTCAGTGATAACTTTTTCTTTTTACGCCCTGGTGAGGAAAAGCAGGTTTCACTCGAGCTACAGGAAACAGCGATTTCAGAGGAGACCCTGCGTCAAGCTCTACGTATTAGAGTATTTTAATGATGAGAAAGGGTAGAAGTGTTCTATGACGGAGTATGAGGCTTGTATCGGCATGGAATGCCATGCCGAACTTCTGACAGAGAGCAAAATGTTCTGCGGCTGTAGAAACGAGTTCGGCGGGGAGCCGAATACGCGTTGCTGCCCGGTGTGCACGGGAATGCCGGGGAGTTTGCCGGTGGCAAACCGGCAAGCAGTGGAACATGTAATCCGTGCCGCACTAGCTCTTAACTGTGAAATCAATCCGAAGGCAAAGTTCGACCGTAAAAACTACTTCTATCCCGACTTACCGAAAGGTTACCAAATCAGCGAGTATGATGAGCCGATCGGTCGTAACGGGTATCTGGATATCGAGGTCAACGGGGAGATCAAGAGGGTACGCATCCGTAGGGTTCATCTGGAGGAGGATACGGGCAAGCTGTTTCATATGCCTGGGAACGAAAGCTATATTGACCTCAACCGCAGCGGTGTTCCGCTGATGGAGATCGTAACCGATTTTCCGCCCGATATCCATACACCCGAAGAGGCGAGGGCCTATTTGGTGAAACTCCGAGCTATTTTGACTTATATCGGCGTATGTGATGGCAAGATGGAGCAAGGTTCTCTGCGGTGTGAGCCAAATGTCTCAGTGCGGGTAAAGGGAGCGAAAGAGTATGGCACGAAGACCGAGATAAAGAACTTGAACTCTTTCCGCTCCGTCCAGAAGGGAATAGAGTATGAGATCGCTCGACAGATCGCCTTACTTGAACGGGGAGAAAGGGTAGTACAAGAGACTCGCGGGTGGAACGAAGCGCGACAGGCCACGTTTCCGCAGCGTTCTAAAGAGGTCGAGCAAGAGTACCGTTATTTTCCCGAGCCGGACCTGGTGCCGTTGCAGATCACCCCAGAGTGGATCGAGGCGATAAAGGCCACCATGCCGGAACTGCCCGATGCCAAGAAGGCACGGTTTATGCGCGAGTATGGGCTATCGGATTACGATGCCTCCTATCTGACGGAAACAAGGGCGCTTGCCGACTATTTTGAGGAAACCGCACAACATGCCCGGGATGCCAAGGCCGCTGCCAACTGGATTATGGGTGACCTGAGTCGGCTTTTGAATGCCGAAGGGAAAGAGATAGATGCCTGCCCCATAACGCCGCGGCAGCTCGGCAGTATGATTCGGATGATAGCCGATGGCACTATTAGTGGTAAAATCGCAAAGATGCTCATCGAGCATATGTATCAAAGTGGAGAAGACCCCGACAAAATTGCTGCGCGCGAGGGGCTTATCACGCTGCGTGACGAAACGACAATACGGCAGATGGTTCAGCAGGTGTTTACAGAGAATCCGAAGATCGTGGCCGATATCTTGGAAAAAGGACTCGTACAGAAAAAAGGCTTCCTCGTAGGCCAAGTGATGAAGCTCTCGCAGGGCAAGGCCGATCCAAAAGAGGTAAATCGTTTGATAGATGAGATGTTGGCAGAAGAGCAAAAAGTTCGTTAAGCCTATCTTGAGATGCCGCCTTAAGGACGACGGTACCGCACTAGATGTCTCCACTCTCAAAGCCGAACCTAGGACCTCTTGGAAAGCCTGTGCGTTTCTAGGACAGGGCGTTCTTCCTTTTACTTGCAGAAAACCCGGCAAGACGCTGGTGATGCTGTGGGCAGTTTGTCTCTTGTGGGTTGTTCTGACGGCAATGGCGGCCAGGGCCGATCGGACAGAAGAGTTAATCCATGCCCTCTCTTCGCCGCAGGTCTCGTTACGTGTAGATGCTGCCCAGGCGCTGGCGACGATGAAAAGTCCACGTGCTATACCGGCTCTGCTGAAGGCCCTAGGCGATCCGGTTGTGTCTGTGCGTGCTAATGCGTTGCGGGCGCTAGCCAATACGTTGAAACCCGAAGAAGCACCGTTGCTCGTGCCCTACCTTAAAAACCAAAGCGTTTATCGTCGTGCGGGAGCAGCAGAACTCTTGGGGATTCTAGGGGATCGAAGGGTACTACCCGCTCTCGAAACGGCTGTTAATGACCGGTCGGTTATCGTTCGAGCCGAGGCAATCACAGCCTTGGGGGAGATAGGCGATCCACGTGCGGCAAGGGTTTTATGGGGGAGGCTAACGGACGTTAGTCCGCGGGTGAGGCTGGAGGCGGCTGTGGCCTTGGGACGCCTGCGTGACCCTGCATCTGCAGATAGACTGTTGCCTCTTTTACAAGATTCCAATGAGAGCGTGCGGATCGCTGCAGCCGTTTCGATTGCACAGATCGGCAACCGGAGTGTGGTACCTGCATTGTTACAACGGATGCAGATGATGAGCACCGACCCCGATTTGAAGTATTATGCAGCCTATGCTCTTGGTCGCTTGGGAGATAAACGTGCTGAAGTCACCCTCATCAACGCTCTTGAATATGGAAAAAATCGCTATCTCCGCGCACAGGCTGCTGCCGCTCTGGGAGGGTTGGGCCAGAAAAGCGCGGTGCCGGCATTGATCTTGGGACTGCAAGATCGCTTTGTGTTGGTGCGGTTTGCTTCTGCTCAGGCGTTAGGATGGCTGCGTGATAGGCGTGCGGTTTCTGCGCTCATACGTTCCCTGCATGACCCCAACGAGGACGTGCGGGAGCAGTGCGCCAAGGCGTTAGGACTTATCGGTGACAAGACGGCTGTGCCTGCCTTAATCTATGCTGCATTTCACGATACGGACGATGCGATTCTCAAAGCGGCAGCGCTTGCCCTTGGACGTATAAAAGATAGGCGTGCGGTACCTGCTCTTGAGCAACTTTCACGAAGCCCCAACCCCACCGTGAATGAGGCGGCCAAGTGGGCATTAACGCAGTTCAAAAGGTAGTGGGTCTCAACAGGCAGGATGTAGTAGACAAAAATAGAGTTATTGGAACCTGTTCGTTTTACCGTATACTTAGTTTGGATGGATTTCGTGGGCGAGCAGGATTTTTAACAAGGATGTGGAGGTTATGCATCAAGACCAAATTGACCGCTTAAGAGACGTTGCCGGACGTTGTCTCGGCTTAATAATCGGGGGGCTCATGCTATCCACGTTGGTGATAGGTAGCGCTTTAGGAGAGGGGCCTGCAGGGAATAAGAAGCCGCATCCGGTCTCTTTCTCAAACGCCAAAACGCCGGAGCAAGTAGATGCGATTGGTAGTCGGATTTTAAGAGATGTGGCTGCCGAGCCGGCTACGGCAGACGCCATAACAGCAGAGGTGTTACACGAGCTATATGAACAAGCCGATTCGCATTTCGATGCGGGCGAGTATAATCACTGTATCAATCTTAACCAGATCGTGGCCCAAGGCGACCCTCACAATGTTGAGACCTATGCTAACAACGCTTGGCTCTTATGGTCTACCGATCGGGCACAGGAGGGGATCGCCACCTTAAAGCGAGGTATTGAGGCAAATCCTGATACTTATTATATGTACGATGAGATGGGGGATTTCTACTGGCTCTATTTGAAGAACCCAAAGGCGGCCGTTCCGTATTATGAAAAAGCTGTTCAGTTCAAGTGCCCTTGGTTTACGTGGCACAATCTTGCCCACTGTTATGAGCAATTGGGAGAGTGGAAGCAAGCGGAAGCGGCTTGGGAGCATGCGGCGCAGTATCCTGACGACCCCATTGCGAGTATTCATCTGAAACGTGTGAAAGAAAAGCTGCTGCAGCAGCATTCTGGAGGATAGGAAAATGTATTTCGGGGAACCGATGGGGATAGGAGGCGTTATTCTGTGGGTCTTGAACCTACTAAACCTACTTTTGTTGGTCTATGTGATCGTCTCATGGCTGCAAGTTTTCCGCGTGGATTTGGGGCCGTTTCGGCCGGTAGCACGTTTTCTGGATTCGATCTTCGAGCCGATGTTGGCTCCCATACGTAGGCTTGTTCCACCGGAGAAATTAGGTGGTTTAGACTTATCTCCACTCATTCTGATTATTGCGTTACAATTTGTGGCTCAGTTGGTGGTACGTTTGATCGGCCCCTAGTAACAATACAGGCAGGTGTTGGCGTCCTCATCAAATCTCAAAAAAAACCGCCCCGGAGCTGCTAACGGGGCGGTTGCTCAAGAGTGAGCGATTTTAAGGATGAGCTGGAGCTGCCTGCTGTCGCGTTTGGCTCATCATCTTCTGTTGAGCCTCTTCGTTGATCTTTTGGATCATTTTGAGTGCCTCTGGAGGTGGGCCTCCTGGAGGCGGCTTGCTTTCCATGCGCTTTATGTCCGCAGGCGACATGGTGTTATCCACGTTGCAGCCCATGAGACTTAGGGTGGCGCTCAATATAGCTAATAGGGAAAGCACCAGACGTTTATATTGGACTTTGGGCATTTTGATCCTAGACCTTTCTGGGAATATCGGTAATAAACTTACTGCCGCGTTGCGTCCCACATATTGTTTTGAGGTTGGTTAACCGGGTCGGGATCGGTAGCCGTTGGCGTCAAAGCTTTTACATGACCGTCAGCAAAGGCAAAATTAGCTTTTTGTGCGTGCACGGCCGTGACGGCTCCGTTAGGCCCGTTGGGATCGTACGGATTGGTAACAGAGTTGGCCGGGATGGTTCCGTTAGGAATCTCGCCAGGAGAAAAGCCATCCCACCAGTTCACGCCGGTGAACATACAGCCGGGGCCGAAGTCGAGCAGGTTGCCGGGAATCGTGTTGATATTAGGCTGCAGGGCGTCCTTCTCAGTAAAGAGAATGGTTTCTGCTGGGCGCCCAATACGAGCTTGTGATGTAGTGGTATTACCCATCCAGCTCTGCGACATCCCCATGATACCGAAGACGCTCCAGTGGGAACCGTCCCATTTCATGTAGCCATTGGAGGCGTAGGAAAGACGAATTCCGCCCCACGGTTGAGTCCAGGAGGGAGGAGTTCCAATAGGATCGTCTGGGCAGCGAAAGACCTGCAGATTTTGCACATAGGGCTGTACAAGAACATACCAGGTATTTGCGTACCAGCTTTGTTGCAGTCCGGTGGGGAAAACCTCGTCATAGTCTTGGGTATACATGAGGATCGAGGTAGCGAGTTGCTTCTCATTTGAGACGCATGAGATCGCCCGCGCTTTTTCCCGTGCCTGAGCGAACACGGGGAAGAGAATAGCTGCCAGAATCGCTATAATCGCGATCACGACAAGCAGTTCGATGAGCGTAAAAGCTTTTCGTTGCATTTACTTGTCTCCCAATAGGTTGTATTTATAAACATCCGTTGAATTTAGTTCAGAGCCAGGAGAACAAATGCGGGAAATCGAAACCATTCGATTATCATGGCACTTCTCAGCTTTATTGAAGTACGGTGCACTCGTCTCCGTTGTCGAACTGTTTCGATTATACACGATGACAGATCGACTTGTCAATAGCAGTCCTGCGAGTTTTTATTCTGTGATTGTGGAATTATGAGAAGCTAGGGGTTTAAATTGTGGTTCAGAGCTTGGTAGGGTCATGTACTGTATGGGCATAACAGGAGATTTTGCACTGCGCGTCGAAATTGAACTTCAAACTTTTGTGAGAAAGGGGTTTCGATGGAAAAGTCCATACGAATTGGCATCATCGGTTGCGGGCAGATCGCACAGATTCACCTTCAGAACTACGCTCGTATTTCTGGGGTAGAGGTTGTAGCCTGTGCTGACATTGACCGATCGGCAGCGGACAGCACGGCGGCAACATTTTCTATCCCGAATGTTTATTATCGGACACAGGATATGCTCGAACGAGACGATCTTGATGCCGTAGATGTGTGTTTGCACAATAATCTCCACATGCCTGCTACCGTCGCTGCTTTGGAACGGGGGCTGCACGTCTACTGCGAAAAGCCAATGGCCGGCTCCTATCGTGATGCGGTAACGATGTTAGAGTGCGCCCGCGAGAAAGGGAAGATGCTGCACATCCAACTGGGTTTTCTCTATTCCGACGAGACCCGGGCTGCAAAAGAACTAATTGACAACGGTTTCTTAGGCGAGATATACCACGCGCGCTCAACCGGTTTCAGGAGGCGAGGGCGGCCCTATGTAGATGGCTATGGGAAAGCTCCCTTTGTGCAAAAGGCTGTATCCGGCGGAGGTGCCCTCTATGACATGGGGGTCTACCATATCTCCCAACTCCTCTACTTGCTTGGCAACCCAAAGGTTGAGCGTGTTACCGGTAAGACATATCAGAAGCTGCCGATGGATGAGGAGAGGCGACGCAGCTCTGGCTACAGCGTCGAAGAGCTAGGGATGGGGTTTGTGCGATTTGAAGGGGATTTGACGATGGATATCATCGAGGCGTGGGCGATTGAGTTAGATGGCTTTGAAGGCTCGTCGCTTGTAGGAACAAAGGGCGGTGTGCGTCTGCAACCCTTTGGATATTACCAAAGTGTAGGCGATCTCGACTTAAACGCAACCGCGAGTTTAAGCGCCGCACGATTCCGTTGGAACAGCCTTCGTGGAGAAGGAGACCTATTCGGCAGCTCTCAACAGCATTGGGTAGCCGCTTTGCAGGGGCGTGTTTCATTGTTGCCTACTGCTGAAATCGCTTTGAATACCATGCTTATTTCCGAGGGTATCTATCTTTCAGCAGAGCGCGGTGAAGAGGTATCGGCCGAGGAGGTAAAGGCGTTATCTAGATCAACAGCATTACCGCTATAGGCTCGATGTTTGCATTTTTGCCGTTTGCTTAACGCCAAGAAGGTAAAAGCTAGCACTAACCAGTAGGCCAGGTATGAGGGGCGGAATGCCCCAGAGGTCTTGATAGTTACCGTGGTAATGCCACCAGCCCAGCCCGAGGTCTAGAAAGGCGACAAGGGAACCATAGAGCATCGTCTGAAAAGCATAACGGGCTGGGATTTTCCATTTTGGGGGACATAGGTAGGCTCCGACTAATGGCAACAGGAGGCCCGATACGATGAGATTTCCAAAAAGATACCACTGTTCTACCACGGAACGTACCACCAAAGCGATGCCGATAGAAATAAACGAAGTAAGTACAAGGCCGATACGAGTATAACGCGGAACGTTCTGTGGCCCGGCTTCGTTTCGAAGGCGCCATATAAAGTCTCTTCCGATGGTCATGGCCGAGATGAATGTATAGGAGACGGTTGCGGCCATGATGGGTGCCAGCATCCCAACATAGAAAAAGCCTCGAAGGCCGTGCGGCAGAATCTGTGCGGCAATGATTGGAAAGGCTAGGGTGGGATCGCTTAGATTCGGGAAAAGAACGCGAGCAAACAGTCCTGTAAGAAAAGTAAGGGAATCGAAAGTAAACCAGCAGATAACGGCGACGAGAATGCCAAGTGTAGCGATGCGCGGGGTTTTGGCGGCATAGCAGCGCTGATGGAACCCCGGATCGGTAAACGTTTGCAGTGCAATGACGCTCCATGCCAAAAGCCATAACATATTGTGGTTGCCAAGTGCAGTAAAGTAATGGGGCGGGAGGGGGTGCGTACGAAGCAGTGGCCGAACACCTCCGAATTTTTTCAGACAGAAGGCCACCGTTAAAATGAAGCCAGAGAACATGAGCAGGAATTGCAGTGTGTTAACACGTACATCGGCCAAAAAACCACCTATGAGCGCATAAATGATCGAGAAGAGCGTTCCTACCAGCATCGCTAACCAGAGAGGCCATCCGAACAGGAGTTGAAGCAGAATTCCAAGCATTAGCACATACTGAGATGGAGTGGCGTAGAGAAAGGCAAGTAAGGCCCCAAGTAGGGCTGTTCCTCGGTCGTACTCCATTTCCAACCGATCGGGAATAGTATAGAGGCTAGAGCCTGCTTGACGGACACGCTTTGCTAGGAACAAAGCGAAAAGGATGGCGAACAGGTAGTAGGGTAGACCGTTCGCTGCCCAAGCCGCAAGTCCATCGGTATAGACGAACTCTCCGGCGCCCAAAATTCCACCGTACCATGTGGCCACTAGAGTTGCGACAAATACAGGCAAGCTAAGGTTGCGATTTGCAATTAGGTAGTCTTCGGTGGTAATGCGGTTTCTTCGTAGCCCGATCCATAGAAGAAAGGCCAGGTAGATGATAAAAAACGACCAGTCGTAAAGGGAAAAATGCGGGTTTGTCATGGGGTTGATGTTTCCATGATGGAGGAGCTTAGCAAGCAGAGAAAAACCGTTCCTTGCACTATCTCAACCTCAACAGTATGCCCGAGCGCCTTATTGCTTACCGCCCGCGTTCCCGGCAGTAACAAAAGGTGATTGGCCTCCCATAAGACGCCGTGAATAGAGATAATGGCCGGCTGAGTCGCGATAAGGGAGATCGTATCGTTTGGTTGAGTGGGAATGATATGCTTATTCGGGGTGCTACCCGCTGCAGAGAGACACCATACGGTGGTGTCTGCTTCCTGAATGCAGAGCGCCATTGTTTGATGCCAAGACAGCAGCAGCGCGAGATTGGCAAGTGTATGATCGAGCCTACCGCCGGTGGCTCCGAGCACGGTGACCTGAGTTGCCCCACGCTCTCTGGCCAGTTGAAGCGACTTTTCTAGGTCAGCATAGTCTTGATTAGCTGCCACGATGATTTCAGCTGAAGGAAACAGTTGGCTCGCCTGCGTTTTATCTATGGAGTCAAAATCGCCACATATGAGATGAGGCTGAAGCCCAAGGTCAAACGCTTTTGCTGCAGCGCCGTCGGTAGCAATGATGAGGTCTGCAGCACTTGCAAGACGTTGGGCTAGATCGCGTGGCGGTGGTGAGCCGTTTGCGAGGATAAGAACGTGCATAGGCTTAATCGCAAAGCCAATAGTATGTAGGTGGGTTCCCAGGATTGCCATCGCTGGCAGCATTCGGATCGAGTTGCCCGCTGCGTTCACCGCCTGGGCACACAACTTCATCGTCGAAGGCAGCGCTTGAGACGATAAACTTGCCATGTCCATCGGCAAACACGATTCCTCCGCCGCGCGGATGCCACTGTTGGAAATAGCCTGGAATGTATCCATAGCTTGGATTTGTACCAAACCAAGGCATCATCTCATCACGCATGAGGCGTGTTTCTGCCGGAAGTGCCAGTGAAGCTAAGGTAACCACTTGTGTAGTAGTGTAGAGAATATTGTCCTGACTCGATTCGTTGGCGATAGTGGTAAAGACGCCGTGATCGAAGCGATAGCTTGAACCATAGCAGTCAAAATAGGTATTGGTGTTTGGACAACCATCATTTTGATAGGTGGTATAGAGCGAGGGGCCGCCCTGATCGTCCGGGCATTTGAAGATGAGATGGTTTTTGACGTAAGGCATCAACTCCACCTCTACCCCTTTATGCATGGGCGTACCTGAAGGTGCGGGGACATTTTGGATGGGGTCCCAAGTGTTGTAGGCATAGAAGATAGGAAACGTTTCATCGTAATCCTGGAGGTACATCTGCACGGCCATACTGAGTTGGCGTACGTTTGAAGTACAAACAGTTTGACGTGCCTGCTCACGGGCTTGGGCAAAGACAGGGAACAGAATAGCTGCGAGAATCGCTATTATGGCGATAACCACTAGAAGTTCAATCAGTGTGAATGCCTTTTTAGAAGCAGATAGATTCATCGTTTTCTCCTTGGCGCCAGGTGCGCTTTCAGACGACGGGCCAATTGGGTAGTGACAAGCAAAAAGCCATCACTCCGAACCTTGGGAGCGATGGCTGTGTAGATAAGTCATGGCTTCCCTCCGTCGGCATTACCCGAATCAGGTTCATAGGGTTGGGCTAGGATAGCCCTCTCAGCTTTGCAGCACCCCTAGCATGGATATGAGACTAAGTAAGACTCTACCTATATTGGGAAGCTTTTGTCAACTTGTGCCAGGATTTAAGAAGGTGATTCACTCTGCCATGACATAGGCCGATTCGCCATGTTGAGTAAGATCCAAACCTACATTTTCTTCTTCTACTCGGACACGCAGTCCCATGGTAGCACCGAGAATTTTGGTAAGTATCCAGGTTCCTATAGCTGCGTAGGCGACTGCGCTGACGACTGCGATGGTCTGTTTAAGCAACAGGGTTAGGCCCCCACCATAGAAAAGGCCGTTACTGCCCGAACTGTTCACGAGCACAGAGGCAAAGAGGCCGGTGGCAAGTGCTCCCCAAACTCCTCCCATCCCATGAACCCCAAATACATCGAGAGCGTCGTCGTAGTGAAACTTATGCTTGAGTTTAATGGCATAAAAGGAGATGAAGGCCACTCCAGCGCCTATAAGCAGCGCAGGAACAGGCCCCACATAGCCGGAGGCCGGTGTAATAGCCACAAGACCTGCGACCGCACCGGTGGCAAAGCCCAGCGCGGTAGGTTTTTTGTAGATACTCCATTCAATAAGTATCCATGTAAGTCCAGCGATGGCTGCTGCAATATGGGTGGCGACAAAGGCGGAGGCGGCAAGCCCACCGGAGGCCAAGGCGCTGCCTGCATTAAAACCGAACCACCCAAACCACAACAGTGCGGTACCCACCAAAGTCATAGTAAGGTTGTGGGGGCGCATCTCTTCTCCGGAATGGAGCGCGTCTGTATGGCGTCTGCCAAGGGCTATGGCGAGGACAAGAGCCGAAACACCGCTGCTGATGTGCACTACGGTACCTCCGGCGAAATCGAGTGCCCCAAGGTTGTTGAGCCAGCCGTTGTGTCCCCAAACCCAATGAGCGAGTGGACAGTAGATGAAAGTGCTCCAAAGGGTAATGAAGACCACATATGTCGAAAATTTCATGCGTTCGGCGATCGCCCCACTGATGAGCGCCGGGGTGATGATGGCGAACATCAGTTGGTAGATCATATAAACTTGGTGTGGGATGGTGGGAGCATAGTACGAAGAAGGATTTTCACCGACATGGTTAAGCCCAAACCAGCGTAAGCTGCCGATGAAAGGGTTCCCTGGTGCGAAAGCAAGCGAGTAGCCCCACAGAAGCCATACAAGGGTCACGATACCGAGGGCCACGAAGCTCTGCATAAGCATGTTAAGCACATTTTTAGAGCGCACCATGCCCCCATAGAAGAAAGCGAGGCCGGGGGTCATCAGCATGACGAAGGCAGCGGCAACAAGCATCCAGGCGGTATCGCCTGTGTTGATGGTAGAAGCGGGAGAAGCGGGCGTTTGGGCGCAGGCACTTGCATTGCCGGCTATAATAATGAGAAGCGTTGTAGCGATGGTTAGAGCCGTTTGAATGCTCAATTTGGTAAATTTGCGAAACATACTTTGTTAGGTTCCTCCTGTGGTAGATAGGCTGCATTGCGAAAAGATTCGGACATTGAGTGAACGTAAGAGGGACGCCACCGTCTGAAGGAGGAACCCAGTTCCTCAGACAGACGGCGAGCCGAGACACATTCTTGGTGCGTGTAGAACAAGGAATGGAATGCACCGTGTGGCATGAGGTTGATGCCACGCAGGGCTAAGGTGGCTCGGCCACTAGGCGGCTCTAAATGCCGACTACGCCGTCGGTCTGAAAAGAGGGTTTCGAAGCACTCACAGCTGCGTGAGTTTGATAGCTCTATTTTGGCACCCCATGAGGATGTATGTCAATACCTAAATTCAATGCCGACGGAATGCAAGCAGAATCATGAGATAGGGGGTAAGATAGGCAGAGAAAAAATTGAAGCGAGGAAGGAACGCCTATGCCGCGATTTGACGGACGTGGAAGTGCCCAATTGCGACCGACGAAGATCACACGAGGGTTTATGCCCAACGCGGAAGGTTCGTGTTTGATCGAGATGGGGAATACGAAGGTAATCTGTACGGCATCGGTAGAGGAGAAGTTGCCGCCATTCAGAAAGCTCGAAGGAGAAATGGGGTGGGTTACTGCGGAGTATGGGATGTTGCCACGCTCGACGAACATTCGTACGCCTCGGGAGGGGCGAAATGGACCATCTGGCAGGACGGTAGAGATTCAACGGTTGATAGGAAGAAGCTTGAGAGCAGTTGTTGAGATGCCGGTCTTGGAAGAGCGGACGATTTGGATAGACTGCGACGTGCTTCAAGCGGATGGCGGAACGCGTTGTGCAGCCATCACTGGCTCTTTTGTGGCACTTGCCGAGGCCTGTAGAAAATTAGTAGATGAAGGCATTATTGCGAGAATGCCGCTGACAGGAATGGTGGCTGCGGTAAGTGTAGGGGTGGTTGGTAGTGATGAGTTGCTTGATCTCTGCTATGAAGAGGATCATCGTTGTGCGGTGGATATGAATGTGGTTATGACCGACAAAGGCCGTTACGTTGAGATACAGGGGACTGCCGAAATGACACCGTTTGATCGGAATCGCCTTTTGCGTCTTCTCGATCTTGCGCAGGTGGGGCTGGAACAACTTTTCAAACTGCAGCGTGCGGCTTTGGAGGGGATTCTGTAGGCTATGAAGAAGGAGTTGCTTATTGCGACCACGAATCCGAAGAAGGGGCGGGAGATGCTTCAGATTATTGGAACGTATTGCCCGGAATTGACACTACTGACCCTAAACGACATCGCGCCGATGGCTATGGTTGAAGAGACTGGAGAGACATTTTATGAGAACGCTCGTTTGAAGGCGGTAGCCGCCGCAAAACATGCGGGAAGGGTTGCCATGGCAGACGATGGAGGGTTGGTGATTGATGCATTGAATGGGGCGCCCGGCGTTCACTCTCATCGTTTTCTAGGGGCCGATACCTCCTTTGAGGAAAAGATGGACAAAATTCTCGAGATCATGCGACATGTTCCGGATGAGAGCCGTACCTGCCGATTTCAATGTGTCGTAGTGATTGCAACCCCGGATGGACAGGAGTTCGTTAGTGAGGGTATTTGTGAGGGGATAGTTGCCCATGAAAAACGTGGGACCTACGGTTTTGGATATGATCCGATTTTTTATCTGCCCCAGCTTGGCAGGCATATGGCAGAACTGACACCCGATGAGAAGCATCGGATAAGTCATCGTGGGATGGCTTTACGGGGTGTGATCCCGATTCTAAGAAGCCTATTTCAACTCGATTCGAGAGAACGCTGATGGATAAGTTAGAACAGTATCGTAAGGCTGTAGGGACTGTTCCTACGAAGATGTTGCGGTGGAATTTGTATGGGGCAGGCCTCGAGAACTTTGGACGTAACGGAGCGCCTGAAGTGGAGGAGACGCCGAAATGTGGCCCGCATGAACTGTTGGTACGCCATGATGCTTGTGGCCTATGCTATTCCGACACGAAGGTGGTGGCGCTTGGCGAGCAGCATCCGCGGCTGATCGGACGTGACCTTACCAAAGAGCCGGTGACGCTAGGGCATGAGGTTTGCTGCACGGTGATAGATGTGGGAGACGAGCTAGTTGGACGATTCAAACGTGGAGAGCGCTACGTTATTCAAGCCGACGTGTTTTATAAGGGCAAGTCCATGGCCTATGGTTATGTGTTTCGTGGAGGATTGTCTGAGTATGGCATCATTCCACGAGAGATGATTGAGGGTGATGAGGGTTGCTATCTATTGCCAATTCAGGCCACGACAGGCTATGTTGAGGCCGCGTTGGTAGAGCCTTGGGCCTGTGTGGTTGCGTCCTATGAGATCGCTCATCGCTCACATCCCAAGCCGGGAGGTCGCTTTCTGCTGGTTGTAGGCGAAGGCGGTGAGGACATTGAGCTGGTGGAGATGTTATGCAGGGCAAACCTGAGAGAAATAGTTCTTATCGCTTGTGACGAACTTAATATTACCTCTATAGCGCGACAGGTTGAGGCAGCGAATGTGAAGGTGACACAGCTTTCTGTGAGCGATATGATAGATGACAGCATCGGGAACTTTGATGATATTGTTATCGCCGGCCGTTGGGATGCCAAGGTCGTAGAGAAAGTTTGTGACATGCCGGCCGATGATGGTGTGGTGATACTTGCCTTAACCGAGCCTTTCCCGTCAAAAGTTGCCCTTGACATTGGCCGGGTTCATTATAATCGTCGTTTTTATGTGGGTGCGAAGGGAAATAGGCTGGCAGACGCTTACCAAGAACCGCGTACAGCCGAATTGCGCGCCGAAGGATGCGCTTGGTTTATCGGTGCTGCGGGGCCTATGGGGCAGATGCACGTTCAACGAGCATTGCAGTTGCGCGAACCTCCAGGACTTATCGTTGTAACCGATAGGCATGATGATAGGTTGGCAAGCTTGAATGAGCGCTTTGGGAACCTGGCTAGACAGCGCAAAATAGAGCTGATTACCCGCAATGTGCGGGGGATGAGTTTCGACCAGCAGGCCGAAATGCTGTTAAAGCTAACTCACGGTCGGGCATTCGATGACATCGTTAGCATGGTGGCCGATCCTGCCGCGATAGAAGCGGTATGGCCGCTTCTCGCAAAAGGAGGTTGGTTTAATATCTTTGCCGGCGTCGCCAGAGGGACGAAAGTAGAGGTGCCTTGTGAGCGCATTGTGCAGGATGGTTGCCGGTTTATCGGCAGCAGTGGCTCCTCTTTGGCTGCCATGCGGGATACTTTGGCACGTGTAGAGCAAGGTGAGCTTAACACAAATGCATCCCTGGCGGCAATTGGTGGGATGGAAGCCGCACGTGATGGTCTTCAGGCAGTGAAGGAAGGAAGATTCCCTGGGAAGACCCTTATTTTTCCCCATATACACCAACTGCCGCTCACTGCCTTGCCCGATCTGCAAGGTGTGCTGCCTTCTGTGTATGATAGGTTAGAAGATGGCAAATTCTGGACAAAAGCGGCCGAGGAAGAGCTTTTGCGTTTGCTGCTTTGAAATAGGTTTTAACGATCGGTTTTAAATTGATATATAGTTGTTTGGCGATAAGTGGTGTTTGGGGTTAGCAGAATCGAGGGAAAGTGCGGCTGATGCAACGAGTCGGGAAAATGCTGAGCTTCTAGGCAGAACCCCGCATGAGGCGAATAGGGCTTCCCATCTCGGCTAGACAGGTTGTCGGGAACGCGATTCATCGTATAGAGTTGTACTCCTGGCTCTGTTGTATAGACTTCCATAATGCGACCTGTTTTAGGAGCGTACACCCGTGCCATGAAGGTAAGAGCTACGGCTGCTTCGTTCGGTTTATGGAGGATGAAGTTGTGGTCGTATCCGCCAATGGCCTCTGGAAGTTCATGAATACGCGCACCGATTGCAGTCGGCTGAGTAAAGTCGAGAGGAGTATTCTTAACACTCCAAATTTCTCCTGTTGGGATCAGTGCGTCGTTGGTGGGTGTGTAGAGATAGGCATTGAGCACAAGCTCGTGATCAAGGATATCGCCTTCGCCCGATAGGTTAAAATAGGTGTGGTTCGTGAGATTGACTGGGGTATCTAAGTCAGTTGTGGCCAAATAGTCAAGGCGAAGAGCATTGCCTTCGGTAAGGGTAAAAGTAACCGTTACTAGCAGGTTACCCGGAAAGCCCTCTTCACCATCGGGGCTGAGGCGGGCGAAGGTAACGGCGTTTTTCGCCGGCTGCGGAGTTGCCTGCCAAAGCTGCTTATCAAACCCCTGCTTGCCGCCATGAAGTGTGTGTGCGCCGTGGTTGGCCACTAAGGCATACTGTCTGCCATGGAGAGTGAACTCCGCATTGGAGATGCGGTTAGCCACCCGACCAATGGTTGCACCAAAGTGGGGGTGTGGAGCGAGATAGCCCTCTAGCCGATTAAAGCCAAGGGTTACCTCTCCGATATTCCCCTCGCGATCGGGAACGGCCAGGGAGGTTAGGATGGCTCCGTAGTTTGTGACGCGAGCGATGGAGCCAAGCGAGTTGGTTAGCGTAAAAATAAAGACAGGTTCTTCAAGGCCGACGCCCTTCCCCTCAAGGCTGACCCCCTCAGTAGGAAGCATTCCAAATATCTCCTGTTGAATCAACTGGCTCTCCCATGCATTTTGCGAGATTATTTCAAGGACGATGGAAACGTTTTGAGCGTGATGCTTGCCGGTTTGAGACCATCCGACATAGCTCGGATGCGAATGTGGCCGGGATGTTTGCCGGCACGTATAATAAGCAGGCATTTGCCATTAAAGGCGTTGCGATAGTCGGCAATATTAGGTTGATGACAGCTTGGATCACCATTTCCAACACCTGCGATCTCGCCTGCTCCTGTCACTTGGAAACGCACGAGATTATCGGCGGTGGGGACTACTCTGCCTTGCGCGTCCACCACATCTACCTCGACGAGAGCCACCTCCTCACCATCGGCAGGAAGAGTGGTGAGATTTGTAGAAAGATGTAAAGCCTCCGGAGGGCCTGTTGTCTCTACGACATCCGTAGCAACTACCTTGCCGGTTTTACTGTAAGCCTTGGCTTCAAGTTTGCCCGGTTGGTAGGGTACATTCCACTCCACATGTCCCCACATAGGCATGGCTTTTTTGCCTAGGCTCTGACCATTCAGGAACAGTTCTACTTCACTCGCATTGCTATAGCACCATACCTCGATAGGTTTTCCTTCGAGTTCATCGCCCTCCCTCTCGTGAACCGGCCAGTTCCAGTGAGGGAGGATATGGACAAGCGGTTTATCTCCCCACCATGCTTTATAGTAGTAGTAGTTATCTTTTGGAAATCCGCACATGTCCATGATGCCAAAGTGAGCGTTGATGCAGGGCCACCAGTAGGGAATAGGTTTGCCCCGATAGTCGAAACCAGTCCAGACAAAGCAGCCAGCAACGAAGGGACGCGTTACAACTGCTTTCCACGCCACTTCGGCCGTTTGCGCCCATGGAGGGGCGTAGAGGTCGTAGGCGGCGACGTAGCCCTTTTGAGGGTCATTTGCGTAGATGCCTCGATCTCCCACGGTGCTCGCCGACTCGCTGGCAAAGAAAGGTTTATTCGGGAACTGCTTGTGAAACCAATCGTAATCTTGAGGGTGGTAATTTCCTCCCTGAAGGTCTTCTACTAAGGTAATTCCGCGACCCCATCCACCATTCATGGCACAGGTAACGGGGCGTGTAGGGTCTAGGGACTGGACCACCTGCTTCATAGCCTCAAAGAGACGCGCTCCCTCTGGGGTTCCTTGTAGCGGCTCTTCATTGCACATGGACCACATGATAATGCTTGGGTGGTTGCGATCTCGACGAATCATATCGGCCAGATCGGATAGGTTCGTATAGGGGGCATCAGGAAGAGTTTTAGGTGTGTAGACAGCACCGAGATGGCGGTTTTCATCCATAACGAGCATTCCTAGATGATCGCAAGCATCGAGCAACGATTCGTTCTGCGGATCATGAGCGGTACGGTAAGCATTGGAACCCATTTTCTTCAGTTGCTCGATCCTCCACCACTGCAGATTATCCGGCAACGCATTCCCCAGACCGGCGAAATCTTGATGGTTGCATGTTCCCATGATTTTAAGCGGCTTTCCATTGAGGTAAAAACCGCTATTAGAGCGAAACTCTATCGTCCGAATCCCAATGTTTGTGCTGACTTCATCGAGCCTATGAGAGTTCTGTTCAATGATACTGACGACCTGGTAGAGGTAAGGTGAAGCAATAGACCAAAGGTGAGGGTGGATAACTGTTGCTTGCTGCTGAATATGTGTTATGTGCGCGGCCGGCAGAATAGTTGAAAAAGTCTTGCTAGCCACTATTTTACCCATAGCGTCAATGATGAGGTTTACGAGGCGAACGGGAACGGGCTGTAGCCGATTGTTTGTAATATCTGTCTGTAGCGTGAGAGTTGCTCGGTCTGTCGAGGGAAGTTTAGAGATAACAAAAACACCCCAAGGGGTTACGTGAACAGGATTTGCAATCGTGAGCCAAACATGGCGATAAATACCTCCACCTTCATACCACCACCCTTCTTCCCCTCGCGCGTCCACTCGAATGGTTAATGTATTCCATGCCCCATAGTGTAGATATGGCGACAGATTGTAGCGTACTCCAATATAGCCACTGCGATGGCGACCAAGAAAGTGACCATTAAGCCAAAAGCGGCTATCACGATAGATTCCTTCGAAGTAGACCCATATACTCTTGCCTTTTGCTGCGACAGGTAAATAGAAATGTTTGCGGTACCAGGCCACATTCGTCGGTAGATATCCATGAGAGCCATCTGTATTTTTGTCATACTGACCCTCAATGACAAAGTCATGCGGCAGATGGACAATACGCCAGCCGCGATCATCATAGTTTGGAAGGGCTGGGCCTTCAGGTGTGTCTAGGTTTGGTAAGAGTGTCACATTACCAATTCCAGCGATACCGTCGGTACGGTGAAGGAGGACAAGAACGCTGTTTATGTTTTTGGTGAGACATTTTAAGGATAATGGAACCTTAAAAGGAATATTCCAATGTGAGTGATGGTAGAGAAACTGACCGTTAAGAAAAACACGTACATCATGACCCATACTATCGAAGTGTAAGATAGGATGGTGATAAGGGATAGATGGTAGGAGTGTCCAATAAACATTGTAACCCGATTGACCATGAAAGGTATCCTGACCGGGAGACGTGGTAGGCCACGATGTTACATCCAGGTGTTTTGAGAGATAGGGCATAATATCCGGAGGGCCACTCCCTATCTTAGCCCAGCGCCAGGAGGTGATAGGGACGCCCTCATGAGATAGGGGTATATCGCCAAGATGAAATCGCCAGTTGTCGTCTATGCGAAGTCTGACTCTAGCGCTCACCCCCGCGGGAATGAGCAGACAGATAAGGAAGATAGGTAGAAGAAAGGTGCTTCGATATTTCTGGGTGAAATAGGGCATTCACAAGTTCTCCGAAGTGAGGATAATGCATATGTGATATGATAATAGAACCCGCCCAAAGTTCGACGTTATATAGGCTATTTCCTTCTAAATTGTACAAATCCATTAAGGAGCGATGCAAAAATGGAACGGTTGAAAGATCAGGTGGCCATTGTTACCGGTGGCGCACAGGGTTTAGGCGAGGCAATTGCTCATCGTCTAGCGCGAGAGGGGTGTCGTGCCATCACCATCGCCGATGTAAAAATCGAGAAAGCTCATAA
This sequence comes from Chthonomonas sp., assembly GCF_035294165.1. Lineage (GTDB taxonomy): Bacteria > Armatimonadota > Chthonomonadetes > Chthonomonadales > Chthonomonadaceae > Chthonomonas. The sequence goes on along the minus strand of NZ_DATGLN010000161.1, from coordinate 25,648 downwards.
GACGGCGGAGGAGATAACTCGGGCTACGGGGGCCGAGACGTTAGCACTGCAGGTGGACGTGACGAACGAGGAGCAGGTAGAGGGGATGACGCAGGAGACCGTTCGGCGGTTTGGAGCGCTGGATCTCCTTGTGGCCAACGCAGGTATTTTAATTGCCTACGACATCACCGAATTCCCTGCCGAGGCTTGGCGAAGGGTGATAGATGTGAATCTCTTTGGCTACTTTTTATGTGCTCGTGCGGCAGCAAGGGTCATGGTAAAGCAACGAAAAGGAAATATTATTCAAATCAACTCAAAATCTGGCAAGAAGGGGAGTTTTCGCAACAGTGCATATTCTGCAAGTAAGTTCGGAGGGATAGGGCTAACCCAGTCGATCGCGCTTGATCTTGCGCCTTATGGAGTGCGCGTGAACGCGGTGTGCCCCGGCAATCTTTTAGATGGCACCTTGTGGCAGGAAAGCCTTTATGAGCAATATGCCCGCACGCAAGGCCTTACCAAAGAGGAGGTGCGGCTCAAGTATGAAGCGCAGGTGCCTTTGGGGCGAGGGTGCACATATGACGATGTGTGTAATGTGGTTGTGTTTTTAGCTTCGGATGAGGCCAGTTATATGACGGGACAGGCGATTAACGTTACCGGCGGTCAGGAGATGCGCTAACGTTGGGCAAGATAAGGAAGGTGAAGGGGAAGCCCGCTCCTACAAATGAACTCATTGAGGAGGAGTGGCCTCCTCTTGTGTTGGTGGCCACTCCCATTGGGAATTTAGAAGATATAAGCTTACGTGCCCTCAGAGCGTTGAAAAGCGCCGATATTATTGCCAGCGAAGATACGCGAAAGACAGGCCTGTTGCTGAAGCGCTACTCCATCGAAAAGCGTCAAATTTCCCTCCATGAGCACAATGAGGAACGGGTTATCCAGCAGATATTGGCGCTAATTCGCGAGGGGAAGCGTATCGCGGTGGTGACGGATGCGGGAACGCCAGGGATTGCAGACCCCGGCTACCTTGTCGTTAGAGAGGCCATCACCGAGAGCATACCATTCACTATGGTGCCAGGCCCAACTGCTTTTGTCATGGCGCTGGTTTTGTCGGGGTTGCCGTGTCATAGCTTTACCTTTCGTGGTTTTCCTCCACGCAAAGCAGGGCCTCGGCGACGTTTTTTTGAGGCGGATAGAAACTCCCCCTATACGCTTATCTACTATGAAAGCCCCTATCGTCTGGTCGAGAGTCTGGAGATGGCTTTGGAAGTCTTTGGGGATAGGCCAGCGGCTCTTGCGAATGACTTGACTAAGAGATTTGAAAGAGTAGACCGTGGTCTGCTTTCGGAAATTTTGGCCGTTGCCCAAGGGATGACCCTACGGGGTGAATTTGTGTTGCTGATAGCCGGTTGTGAACGATCATCTGTGAAGGTGGGAGATAGGCTTTGATCGCGTGCACAGAGCGATCAAAGCCTTTTGATACTCTATCGGTTTAGAGGTCGTGTTGGCGCAGGAGACGCTCAATTTCGGCGATTTCTTGTTCGGAAAGTCGAAAAGTAAGTGCGCCTAGCATTTCGTGAACCTGATCGGGGCGTCGAAAACCAACAATAGCACCTGTTACTGCGGGATGGTGAAGTGTCCATGCAATAGCTACGACCCCCGGAGGCTGATTATGACGTGCGCCGATCTGGCGTAAGCCCTCAACTAATCCAAGGATACGTGAGAGGCGTGGCTCTTGAAAATCTGGGCTTCGCTTTCGCCAGTCGTCATCGGGGAGCGCAGCAATGCGCTCAGGTGTCATCTTCCCGCTAAGAAGCCCTGACTGAAGAGGAGAGTAGACAATAACCCCAATGTTATGTTTTTGACAGTAAGGGAGGATTTCCGTTTCGATTTCACGTCGCACAAGTGAGTAAGGGGGTTGCAAGGAAGTTATCGGGGCGATAGACCGTACCCGTTCCATTTGTTGGACGTTAAAGTTGGACACACCGATATAACGCACTTTTCCTTCCTCTTTAAGTTTCGCTAAAGTGATCCACCCCTCTTCGATGTCTTCTTCAGGTATAGGCCAATGAATTTGATAAAGATCAATAACATCAGTTTGAAGGCGGCGCAGGCTATCTTCAACTTCCTTACGAATTGATTGAGATTTGAGACTATGTAGAACCTTCCCTTTGTCGTCCCAGAGAAGCGAGCACTTAGTGAAGATATAGGGGCGATGGGAGCTTGTTTGGATGGCTTTTGCAACAACCTCTTCCGAGTGTCCCATGCCGTAGACGGCTGCCGTATCGATCCAGTTGATGCCGGCATCGAGAGCTGCATGAATGGCGGCAATGGAATCGCGGTCGTCTTGGTATCCCCAGCCAAATTCCCATCCTGGTCCGCCAATGGCCCACGCGCCGAAACCGATGGGGGTGATTTCGAGATCGCTGTTGCCGAGCCTGCGTTTCTCCAGCGTTGTCATATCCGTTATCTCCTTTCTTATGACGAGTTTAAGGTTGTGTCGAATGTCCTTCATTTCTACGAATCAATGTTGAGGGGGGTCTGCGCAATAAGTGTGTTTTTTGACTAGAGAGAGAGGCGGTATAATAATACTTCGGTCTAGGGGGGTATTCATTGGAACCAACGAGGGTTTGAAGAGATAAGTTGACTAAAGAATGGACGACTCCAGCACTTGTTATCACCTCGTCTTCACGGGAGGATGGTGTACTGGGGAGATGCGGACTACTGTATTTACCTCATGCTACGGTGGAAACTCCCGTGTTTATGCCCGTGGGCACGCAGGCCACGGTGAAGGCGATGACACCCGACGAGTTGGAGGAGATCGGCTTTGGTTTAATTTTAGGAAATACATACCATCTTCATCTCCGGCCTGGCGAGCAACTCATAGCTAGTGCAGGAGGGCTACACCGTTTTGAGGGTTGGAGCGGCGCCCTTCTAACGGATAGCGGTGGCTATCAGGTTTTTAGTCTGTCGGGTTTGCGTCGCATTGGAGAGGAGGGGGTGGAGTTTCAGTCTCACATAGATGGGAGCCGTCATGTTTTTACCCCGCAGAGCGTTATAGAGATCGAGCGTAAGTTGGGTGCTGACATCATCATGGCATTCGATGAGTGTCCGGCTTCCACAGTCTCCGAAGAGTATATTCGGCAAGCGATGGAGCGAACGCATCGTTGGGCGGGGATTTGCTTGGAGGAGCATGTACGTCACGGGCGCAAAGCCATCGGTGGTTGGCCTCAGGCGCTTTTTGGGATTGTTCAGGGTGGAGTAAGCTACGACTTACGAGCCGAAAGCGCCAGATTCTTGACGGAGTTGGATTTTGATGGCTTCGCTATAGGTGGCCTTGCTGTGGGGGAAGAGGCTGCCGTTAGAAACGAGATCGTGGCGTGGACGGTTCAGTTTCTGCCAGAGGATAAGCCGCGCTACTTAATGGGGGTGGGAACGCCGATAGATATTTTGGAAGCCGTTCGGCGGGGAGTAGATATGTTCGACTGCGTTTTGCCCACTCGCAATGCGCGTAACGCGCAGGCGTTCACCTCAGATGGCGTTATCAATCTGAGGAATGCTCGTTATGAGCAGGATTTTACACCACTTGACTCGAAATGTGACTGTCGAGTTTGTCGGCGTCATACGAGGGCATATATACGGCACCTTTTCAAAGCCAAGGAGATTTTAGGGCCTCGGCTTGTGACGTACCATAACTTAGCGTTCTATTACCGATTGATGAGAAATATAAGGCATCATCTGCGCGAGGGAACCTTTAAGGTTTTTTACGAGGAGGTTCGAAACGCCTATCAGGCTGAGGAAGAGACGATAGATGAGTGACTCCAGAGAAGTCATTGCCCAGAATCGGGTAGCATCGCCGCCCCCAAGTAAGACAGCCTCTCCTGCTGAAAAGTCTCCGGCAATAAAAGAGGTGGAAGAGCCTATTTTGGCAGCTCAGGAGAAGGCGGCCGAGGTCATTACTTTGCGGGATATACGGAATAACGAGCGGATTCGTGCCTATATTGATGCTGCCAATCGGCAAATGGCAGCCATAGGCTATTCGGAACATGGCTTGCGCCATGCCGGCTTAGTGGCCTCAATAGCACGAAATATACTGCTGGGACTAGGAGCAGAGGCTCGTACCGCAGAGCTTGCTGCCATCGCCGGGTTCCTGCACGACATCGGGAACTGCATTCACCGAGTCTATCACCCGCAGATCGGGGCCACGATGGCGTTCCAAATCCTAGAGAAGATGAATATGCCGGCAGCCGAGATCGCGCTGGTTGTGGGAGCTATCGGGAATCATGAGGAGCCAGAAGGCGTGCCGATCAACGCGGTAACGGCAGCAGTGATCATTGCGGACAAGTCCGACGTGCACTACACGCGAGTTCAAAATCCCGATCCGTCCACGTACGATATCCATGACCGTGTAAACAATGCCGTGCAAAAATCGCATATACTGATAGATGCAGTCCAGAAAATCATCTCACTTGAGCTGGTAGTAGACACAGAAAAAGCGACCGTTATGGAGTATTTCGAGATTTTTGCCGAACGCATGGTTATGTGTCGGAAAGCTGCCGGGGTATTAGGTTGTCGCTTTCGACTCGTGATCAACGATGTTCAGATGTAAGTTTACTATTCGAAAACGCACATCTAGGGGGAAGCGATGTCTCATATGAAGACAAGGATCAGATGGTTCGCCTTATTGGCGGTGATGCTCATCGGGATTGGGGTAGCCGCGTACCCATCCGCCTGCCATGCCGAAGCGCGGTTTGTGCCGTTATTCGATGGAAAGGATTTAAATGGGTGGGTTTATGTTGGGCAGGCACCCGGCTATGAGGTTAGGGATGGGATTATTATCTGCCCGGCGGGGTGCTCTGGAAACCTCTTTACCGAGAAAGAGTACTCCGATTTTGTATTGGATGTTGATTTTCGGTTATCAGCAAACGCCAACAATGGGATCGGCATACGCGCTCCTCTACAGGGAGATGCGGCCTATATGGGCATGGAAATCCAGATTCTCGATGATAGTGGTTCCATGTATCAGCACCTGCAGCCTTGGCAGTATTGTGGTTCCATTTACAACGTTGTGCCGGCGAAGAAAGGGTCGTTGAAGCCAGTTGGGGAATGGAATCATGAAGAGATTACGGCTATTGGTCGGCATATCAAGGTTGTGATCAACGGAAAAACAGTGGTTAATGCCGATCTGAACAAGATCGTCGATCCTACAACGCTGATGCATCATCCGGGGATGTTGCGGGATACAGGGCATATCGGGTTGTTAGGGCATGAGCCAACTGAGGTGGATTTCAAAAATATCTATATCAAGGACTTAAGCCATCCGCGACCTGACAACGTTCCTCCGCCAGGGTTTAAGGCGCTATTCGACGGTAAAGATTTGAAAGGTTGGCGTGGGTGGGCCGGTGACCCACCTACCCGAGCGAAAATGACGGAGGCTGAATGGGATGCCGCTGTAAAGCGCGCCACCGCTGAGGCTTTCAAACACTGGAAAGTTGTAGATGGGGTGATAACCTATGACGGTAAGAACAATAATCTATGTACTGTGAGGGACTATGGGAATTTCGAGTTACTTGTAGACTGGAAAATCCCGCCACATGGAGATAGCGGCATCTATTTGCGCGGCAGTCCTCAGGTACAGATATGGGATAATCCGATCGGTTCAGGCGGGCTGTACAACAATCAAAAGAACCCGAGCAACCCCATGGTATTTGCAGATAATCCCATAGAAGAGTGGAATCGGTTTCGGATTCTGATGATCGGTGATAAAGTAACCGTCTACCTGAATAACAAGCTCGTTGTGTGGAATGTAACCTTAGAGAACTATTGGGAGCGAGACAAGCCCATCTATCCGATTGGTCCTATTGAGTTGCAGCACCACTGGACGCCCTTATGGTTTAAAAATATCTACATTCGCGAACTACCGCTCCTTCCAGAACAGCGAGCGGCTATAGAGCGGCTACACTGGCCAGGGCTACCGCGTGATTTGGTGAAACGATAAGGTTTAGAGTAGAATATAGGCGCACAATTTTCTAGTAGGTAAGAAAGGCGCCATTTTGTACTCAGGAGTAATCGCACGCTATAGAGAGTGGTTGCCGGTAACTGCAGCCACTCCTATTGTGACGTTGCTGGAGGGGAACACGCCTCTGGTTCCTCTGCCACGGCTCGCTGCGGCCATAAGTCCTCATATCACTCTCTACGCCAAATGTGAAGGTCTCAATCCAACAGGCTCTTTCAAAGATCGTGGCATGACGATGGCAGTGAGCAAGGCCCTGGAGGCAGGGCAGAGTATTGTGATGTGTGCTTCGACCGGCAATACTTCCGCCTCCGCAGCAGCCTATGCAGCTCATGCTGGGCTTGGTTGTGCCGTACTGATTCCTGGTGGCAAGATCGCACTGGGCAAGCTCTCTCAAGCTCTGATGCATGGAGCCAAAGTGTTGGCGGTAGACGGCAATTTCGACGAGGCTCTTGCGCTTGTCCGTTCGATTTGTGCAGAATATCCCATTGCGCTCGTCAACTCGGTTAATCCACATCGTTTGCAAGGGCAGAAGACCGTTGCTTTTGAGATTGTAGACGCCTTAGGGGATGCCCCGGACTATCATGCTATGCCGGTAGGCAATGCCGGCAATATTACCGCAGCGTGGATGGGATATTGCGAGTATCATCGTGCGGGGCGATGTAAGAGACTGCCCAAAATGCTTGGTTTTCAGGCAGCTGGGGCTGCCCCATTGGTTGTGGGTAAACCGATTGCAAATCCGGAGACGGTGGCAACAGCCATTCGAATTGGGAACCCTGCAAGCTGGAAGGGTGCTATTGCTGCCAAGGAGGAGTCGGGTGGTGTAATCGAGGCCGTGACAGACGATGAGATTTTGGAGGCTTATCGCCTATTACCCACTCTAGAAGGCATTTTCGCCGAACCTGCAAGTGTCGCCCCCATAGCGGGGCTTAAGAAACTGGCTGCGCGCGGATTTTTCGGTGAGCCGGCTACCGTTGTAGTGACCCTAACCGGTCATGGCTTAAAGGACCCTGATACGGCCATGCATCTTTCCTCCGAGCAGATTGTTTGCATCCCGCCCAAACGGGAGGCGGTATTACAGGCTTTAGGTGTCTAGACATGAGCGATAAAGTTCGCGAAACCGTTCCCAATTTCAACTATTTGAAGATGGCCCTGCTGCTCCATCATGTGCCTTATATTGGCGCGAAGCAGCTTGATAGCGTTCTCAACCGCCTTATCGTGAAGCCGGTAACACCGGGAGAATTTCTGAATTTTTCTGCTGTTGAACTGAGGGAACGCTTCGGTCTGACTTCTCGCGCCATCGCGTATCTCCTTTCCCATAAGGGGTCACTGATTGAGAAGGCCGAGATCCTCGCACGTGTTGTTCGATTTTACAATCTGCACTGTGTGACACGCGCACAACTAACCTATCCTGCTCGATTGGAGACCTACGACCCCTCTCCACCGCCTATTCTCTACGGGTTAGGAAACTATAAGCTTTTAGACAACTCTTCAAAGAGCTTTACGTTTACTGTCTTGGTTTCGAACGGTGCGTGTGAAGAGACCTGTGCGCTGCTTGAAAGGATCGCCTCGGAACTCATTGGCTGTAAAGGCGTTCCGGTGACAGGTCATGATAGGCTTCCTTATCAAAGGCTCGCTTTGACAGCACAGCGCAGCGGTCACCCCGTGATCTATCTTCTTGATCGTGGGCTTCGTGAGGCTATGGGGGAGCATTTTGATCAGGCCCTCTTTTCTGCTGCCCGCATTCACTCTGTAGAATTCTGTGGTGATCGTGACCTTGTACTCTCCCCATTTCGGTTGGATGACCACTGTTTAGGGCAGCACAACCGTCGCCGTGATCGGCTGATTATCGCTCTCTCCGACGTTGTTATCGCGCTCGATGTACGCGAAAATGGGGTTTTGTATCAGGAATGTTTGCCGGCGATTCGGCGTGGGCAGTGCGTTTGCGTTGCGGAGACAGGCAGAGAGGGTAACCGCCTGCTTCTTAATGCGGGCGCTAAGCTAATACCGCCTGATTTTCGCTCGTGGCTGCAAGCTAGGTTTGAACAGGTAGGCGAACTATGACGGACACAGAGTTTGATAACCATGCCAACACTTATAGGTATGAGGGGATATCCGCTGTTGCGGGTGTGCCGCTCGAGCCCGATGAGCTGCGTAAAGTCGTACGTAAAACGGTGGAGGATGCCGCAAAAGCCCTTGAATGCAGCCATATGGTGGCTCTGTCGCATGTGCCGGGAGAGCAGCGCGTTTGTGGAGTGTTGGCGGTAGGTTATACCGACGAGAATTTTCGGCTATGGGGGGTTCCATTAGACGAGGCCGGAGCTATTGCCACGGTTATCAGAACGGGGGAACATCAGCTTATAGAGGACTCGAAGTTGTTGCCGGCACCGTTGTCGGAACGCTTCTGCGATAGAATTCTGATCGTGCCCTTGCTGTTTGAGAAGCATATCTTGGCAGTTCTAGTAGGTCAGGTAGAACCAAGTGCAGAGGTTGAAACACCGGAATGGCGCAAGCGGGTACGTGCGGTCTCGCAACGAGTAGGGCTGTTTGTAGAACTACAGCGCCTCGCAAACGCCTACCAGGAAGAGATACAGCGACGCCAGTATTTGCGTGACGTGATTGCGGCCATTCTTGAGGAGCGATCTCTACCGGATATTGGCCAGATGCTTTTGGAGATGGTAGCAAGTCGGTTTCGTGTGGAGATGGTGGGGTTGTTCTTGAAGGAGGGAGACGAGATCAAACCGGTAGCCTTGCGAAACATCTCTGCAGAGTTTGGAAGAGATATAGCCCGTATTGCGAGTAAAAGCGTTAGGCCACGAGCTTTCGCCTCTACGATGCCGATCTATCGAACGGTGAACGATCGTTCCTTTGTAACCCCTGAGATGCAACAACGCCTGGTGCAGGAAGGGATTCGTGCAGTTTGGATGGCAATGTTACAGCTGCACGATCAGATCAGTGGCGCACTGGTGATCTATTTGAGGGATGAGCGCGTGTTTGCCCCGGCGGATACTGCGGCTTTTCAGGCGTTGGCCGATATCGCTACTTTGGGAATTGCGATGTCGAGGCTACTTGAAGAGCAGCGAAGATATGCTACCTTTCAAGAGCGGGCAAGGTTAGGTAGAGAGATGCATGATACGGTGGCCCGATCGCTGGGTGCTTTGGTTTTGACGTTGGAAACGGCACAGAGTTTTTTGCAGCAAGAGAATGTCGCTGAGACCGAGAAGCTTTTGAGCGCTGCTCTCGAACTAACACGCGGAGCGCTATCAGACACACGGCGTGCTATTGAAGCTCTTTCACCTCCCGAACTTGAGACAATGACACCTGCACAAGTGATCGCCCAAGAACTGCAAGGGCTAGAACGCGCCGGCATACTAACACAGTTTGTGATCTCTGGCAACGAAAGATCGTTATCAAGAGATCAAAGCCTTGCACTCTTGAGAATCGCACAAGAGGCTCTCAACAATGCCTTGCGTCATTCTCAGGCGAGCCGTGTGCGTGTCGGATTGCTCTATGAGCCGGAAGCTGTGACCTTGAGAATTGAAGACGATGGTGTTGGCTTTGACACTGCACAGCCGATGGCACCAAACCGACAGGGCGGCTATGGGCTTTTCGGTATGAAGGAAAGGGCACGCGCGCTAGGGGGGGAGTTGGAGATTGAGAGCACTCCGGGGTGGGGTACGCGGATAGCCGTTCGACTGCCCTATGAAACGCCGTCGGATTTGCCGACGAGTCAGGTACAACCAGAGAGAACAGCTAGCGCCAGTGTACCGGCACTGCCTAAGAAACAAGAGGTTGTGGTTGAGAGTTTGCCTTCGGAGAAACCATCTCAGAGCATCCGTCTACTTATTGTAGATGATCATCCCTTAACAAGGCAGGGAATGCGTGCGGTGCTTGAGCAGACAGGGCCTTTTCTTGTAGTGGGTGAGGCAGGAGATGTAGATGAGGCCGTTGAACGGGCAAGGCAACTTCATCCTGATGTCATTTTGCTTGATCTACAGATGCCTGGAGGAGGAGGCATAGCTGCGCTTGAGCGGATCGTAAGTTTGGAACCACCTCCTACGGCACTTTTAATCGCGAGCGTTCCCACCGAAGACTCGGTAGCAACGGCACTACGTTTAGGTGCTCGAGGATTTCTCCTAAAGGATGCCACCCCATCGGAACTTGTATCCTCCATTGAGGCTGCACATCGGGGTGAAGTGGTGTTATCGCCTGGAGTAAGCGCCTGGCTTACCGAGTTAAAAGCCCATCGGCGTGAGAGTGGAGGGGATTTTGAACTCAATGAAAGAGAACTGGAAGTTCTACGTTTGGTTGCCAAAGGAGCGAGAAACAAGGAGATAGCCCAAGAGCTTTTCATTGCACCAAAAACTGTGGAACATCATCTATCAAATATCTATTCGAAACTTGGCGCTTCTAACCGAACGGAGGCCGTTAGATTGGCTATTGAGAAGGGGCTTATTTAGGGCTTAAGGCAATGGCTCTATCCAAAAGGGTCGCTCCTCACCGATGCCTTGGTGAAGCGCTTTTTTATAGACATGTGTGGCCACTGCAACATCCTCTAGCGCAACGCCAAGCGATTTGAAGAGGGTGATTTGTTCTGGCTTTGTGCGGCCGGGATGCTGCCGATTAACAATTTGTGCCAGCTCAACAGCCTGTTCCCATCGGAAATAACCTCTCTCAAATGCCGGTAAGAGATCGCCGGCTTCGAGGCGTGCCTGCTCGATGGAGTCTACGACGATAAGGTCGGATCGGCGTATGGTCTCTATATCCAACTCTTGACGGATGAGCATGTTGCTGCCGACTGCATTGATATGGGTACCTGGCCGCAGCCATGCGCCTTGAAGCACAGGGCTTATGGAGTTGGTTGCCGTGATGATTACGTTACTATTGCGCACAACCTCTTCTGGAGATTCCGCTGGGCGTATATCTTGACGCAGGAGTGTACTCATCTTATTGCAAAAAGCCTCACGACGTTCGGGGGTACGACTATAAACGAGCACTTGTTGTACCGTGCAGGCTGTGCAAACAGCTTCGATCTGGGTTTCCGCCTGCCAACCGGCGCCAAATAGGCCAACACGTAGTGGATCGGCATGGTTGGCGAGGAGTTTTGTTGCGATGCCCGAGGCGGCCCCGGTGCGCACCTGGCCAAGTTTATCGGCCTCTATAACGGCTAGCAGGTCGCCATTTTGCGATGAGTAGAGCAGGAACAGAAATCGGGTGCGAGGGGAGAAGGAAGTGTAAAGTTTGACCCCAAACGTTTCCGTTTGCAGATCAGCCGCCGGCATTATGTGATAGATGCCCTTGGGCATGATGAGGCGGCGGCGTGGCTGTTGAAGCGCCTCCCCGGTAGCGATATGCCGAAAGGCCTCTTCAACTACCTGGAGAGCCTCCGGCATGGTAAGCAGGTTAGACACCTGTTTTTCAGAAAGAAAAAGAGTCATTTCATTCTCTCCACAGTAGCCCCTAGATCATCATTGTATCCTAAATTCGGAGGTGGCGTATGAAAAGGCCAGACGTTGACAGAATCGGCCTAGTTATGAGAAAATGAGAATCGAATCTGCCGTCGTAGCTCAGTGGATAGAGCGCCTCCGTCCTAAGGAGGGCGTCGGGGGTTCGATTCCCTCCGACGGCGTATCCGCTCTCTTACGAGACGGCTAGATATGCTTTGGAGAGATGTCCGAGTGGTTTAAGGTGCGGCTCTCGAAAAGCCGTGGGCCTAAACAGCCCCGTGGGTTCGAATCCCACTCTCTCCGTTGGTTAACCGCTAAATTAGCCGTGTGGGAACGGCGCCTGCTCAAGGTTTGGGCAGGCGCCGTCTGATTAAATTCAATAGGTAACCTCCACGTTTTGCAATAGTGAGACTGATTCGGGAAGGAAGCTGATGTGGAGCATGGAGCACCCAAACCGTTTCCCACACGTTTCCTCCCCAAAGCAGAGAAGGCGCTCTTGCAAGCCGAAGAGAGGCACCTTGGGGAACAAGATGTAACGTCTGGAGGATGTTGGCGCTTGCGAAAGCCGCCTGGGCTTGGGTTTTTACGGTAACAGGCAGGGTTGTGTCCTGTACCGCCTGATAGTTTTCACGGTTGAAGTAGGTTAGATTGTTAGAGTGGGCGTCGAATATCATTTGAACGGGGCCGGAGGGAGTGATACCCGTGGTTTCCCATATGTCGTAGGGTTGGCTTCGAGGGCCGGCCCAGTAGTATTTGGAGTGGTAGGTGGGTTGCGTTAGCGCGGTGCAGTGTAGGAAACTTTCCGAGCAGATTTCATCGGCCTGTTGTATGATCGTGGCGGCTCCATTGGAAGCATGAATTTGTTTGGGCGAGTGGCCAGGAACGAGCAGGAGAAGAAGCCACACTCCCAAAACGGTTCCGAGAGCGACGTAGGTGGTCGCATATTTTTCGATACTTTTGCCCATGAGGTGTCTTTATCCTTTCCTTATAGGTTATGGTCATAATTGCCGTCCACCTCATTGTGACTGGGCGAAGCACGAACTCGACTCAATTTTTGAATGCGTTGACCCAGTACGCGAACTCGTGCATCTATATACTATAACAGGTAAATTTTGAAATAAGTTTCATGTTAAGTCATCTCCTGTCATTATCTTAGACGCCAAGAACGGGCGAATGTTGCAGGATGGCTTCTTTCTGGGGTATGTTTCGCTCAGTGGGGGTCGGGAGGAAGACTTTGGAAACGCGAGTGTTTACTATTACGAAAGAGGCGGAGGGTGAACGGCTTGATAGGTTCATTGTGCGGGTAATGCCGCAGACTTCCCGTTCCTTGGCCGCTCGCTGGATTGAACAGACTTCGGAAGGGTGGGGAGGTGTTTGGGTTAACGACAAGACTTCGCGCCCTAGTTATCGTTTGAGAATAGGGGATGAAGTAGTGGTTCAGATACCGCCTTCGGAGCCTACCACGATCCTACCGGAGGCGATCCCGTTAACGATTCTTTATGAGGATGAAGAGCTACTCGTGATCAATAAAGCCCAAGGAATGGTGGTGCATCCAGCTCCCGGCACTCCTCACGGCACCCTCGTTAATGCGGTATTGGCTCACACCGATGAGCTTTCTGATGCCGGTGGAGACGAGCGCCCCGGAATCGTACATCGTCTTGACAAAGATACCAGTGGTCTGCTTGTGGTTGCAAAAACCGATCAGGCCCTTCGCCACCTGCAAGCACAGTTACAAACTAGACAGATGGAGAGGCGCTACCTTGCAGTGGTTTGGGGAACTCCAAAATTTGACGAAGCCATTGTTGATGCGCCCATAGGAAGGCATCCTGTGGATCGTAAGAAGATGGCTGTCATTGAGGATGCACGGCACAAGGCGCGTGAGGCGAAGACCGAGCTAAAGGTGTTGCGGCGTTTTGGCTCGCTATTTACCCTCCTCGAAGCGAAGTTACAGACGGGAAGAACCCACCAAATTCGGGTTCACTGCGCCTATATTCACCATCCTGTTGTGGGTGATCCGGTATATGGGGGAGAGCGGAACTTACCTCAGAAGGAGGTTGCTTTTGATATACGCAAGAGACTAGAGGGTCTGTTAGAGAGGCTGCCAGGTCAAGCTCTGCACGCCTATTCATTGGCGTTTGTGCACCCTGTCACAGGAGAACCATTGTGTTTTCATGCCGATCCGCCGGAGCCTATGCAAGCGTTAATCTCGGCCCTAGAAGAGATATTTGTGAATATCGGCGAGGCCAAATGATGATGACATTGGAGCAGCATGAGCGACTGCTAGAGGGAGCTAGACAATTGGGGATATCTCTAGATGAGAGACAATGTGAGCAGTTTGCTACTTTTGGGTCTCTTCTTTATGAAGCTAATAGATTCATAAATCTGACACGTATACCTGAAGATCGGATGATCGAACTCCATTTTTTGGATTCTCTTGCTGTTGCTAAGGTTGTGCATTTCGCTCTAGGCACGAGGGTGCTTGATGTAGGAACGGGGGCCGGATTTCCTGGCATTCCTCTGGCCATTGCCTTTCCGCGTGTCCATTTCGCGCTGATAGATGGAACGCGCAAGAAGGTCGAGTTCGTGTGCAGGGTCATCAAAACCCTTGATCTCCAAAATGTGGTCGCGTTTCACGTCAGGGCTGAAGATTTTGCTAAGATAGGTACCAACCTCAATGCATACGACTTTGCCGTTGCCAGAGCGGTTGCCCCTCTTGAGCGACTACTTCCGTGGCTTCTCCCATTTGTAAAGTCGGGCGGCTACGCAGTCGCCTATAAAGGCGTGGAGGTGGATGCAGAGTTGGATAGGGCGGGAGGGATGGTCAAGGCATTCAGCGGCTCTTTAGACAGAGTGGTCACCGTTACATTGCCGTTTATTGGTATCGAAAGGAAGTTCGTGCTGGTGCGAAAGCAGAGCAGCTCGTAGGCAGGAATGCAGCTACGCTGTGCGGAAACAAATAAAAGTAGGTACTTTCCACAGAGTTCTGAACTCGGAGGTAAAAATGCATAAAAGGCGACTGACACTGTTTATTTCAATGGCCATTGGCCTTGGCTGGCTTTTCACTCTAGCAGGGCATCGAGCGGCTCTCGCTCGAGCAGAACACTTCGGGATGCTACTAACGGTATCTTCGGGTGGGCAGAGCGTCCAAGCTTTTGCCGACGAAACGCCACCGGAAGGAGGCCTCAACAAGCGGCCGGTACTCACCGTAATGGCGGGTAGTGAGCTACAAGTTCACTGGCGTATGGAGTGTGAGTATCCGCACGGTGTGCTTAAAGATGTAGGTGTTCACTTTTTTGTGGTACGTGAGCAGAAGGTTGGCCAGAAGCCGGTGCCCGATCCGAGCGGATCGGCTGGGGTCGTTGATAACAGTTTCACTATGGATTTTAAGCCCCATACCGTGGCCACCGGCATGATTCGTTTCCGGATCACAGACCCCGGCACCTATCTAGTTCGCATTCAGAGCGAAAATACCTATCAGATAGCCGGCCATGAGCACTTTTCTGCTGTTGACCTTGTGGTGCAGTAGCCTATATCTAGGTGTCGTTATACTGCGGGGTCTGTATACTCACCACGTTGCTGCGCACGCATCTCCTTCAAGATGCTATTCCCTGCCAAGATAAACAGAATCGCAGAGGGAATCAGCTTGATAGGGAGGAGTAATGGCTCAAGGAAGCCTGGGAAAAAGGGAATAAGCCGCCCGAGAGGCAGCGCCCATAGCAGAAGTAGCCAGAAGCCCCATCCGAGGTAGCGGAACGCTTTCTGAGCGTTTCTGCCACGGCATCTGCTGGATACCCACTGCGCTCCGATGCCAAGCAAAATGGGCAGTACCCACAGAAGAAAGAAGCTAAGCATAGAGAGTCTCCTTCAGCAAGACGAACTTATGAGTGGCCGTCAAACATGATGTGCCGCCAATCATTTATATACTACTACGCAAGGAACAAGTTTAGGTTGCAGCATTTTAAGGGGGTATCCTCTCATGAGGGAGGTATGGCTTCTTTGGGTTGGAGCGTTTGGCCGGATTAGCGGGTAATCTGAAACAGAGCTGTTTTGGAGAGGAAAAACAGATGGATCATTGGCAACTGAGGATATCGAAAATAATCTGCACCGTTATGGTTATTGTTGCCCTATGTTCTCTGGAGGGGTGTTTTGCACCTGAAGTTCCACCCGGCAAGATCAAATTAGTAGTCTGGGGCATGCAGCTCGGCGAGGAGACGGCAGGACTAGAGGCGCGCATCGCCGCATTTGAAAAAATGCACCCAAACATTGTTGTAAGCGTGCTGGGTATGGGGGCCGGAAACATGGATCCTCAGAAACTAATGACCTCTATTGTTGGCAATGTGCCTCCGGATGTTATCCACCAAGACCGGTTTACCATAGGGGATTGGGCTTCGAGAGATACCTTTCTTCCTTTGGATAATCTCATTGCTCGGGATAGAAATAAACCTTTTGGGGTTCGGCCACAAGATTACTACCCGGCCTGTTGGCGAGAAGCGACCTATACAAACCCCAAGACCGGGGAGAAACATGTGTTCGCCATACCGGACTCTACAGATGATAGGGCTTTATTTTACAACAAAGCGCTGTTTCGTGAGGCTGGAATTGTAGACTCGAAAGGGAATCCCAAGCCACCACGCACTTGGGATGAACTTCTACAAGATGCTATTAAGCTCACAAAGTATAATCCCGACGGTACGATCAATCGTATCGGATTTATTCCAAACTACGGGAACTCTTGGCTCTACCTGTACGCCTGGCAGAACGATGGCGAGTTTATGTCGCCTGATGGTAAACGTTGTACGATGAACGCCAAACCCAATGTTGAGGCGTTGGCTTACATGGTGAAAGTCTACGATGCATTAGGCGGTATTGATAAAATCAGCGCATTCCAATCGGGATTTCAGCCCAACGAACTTGATCCTTTTCTGACTGGCAAGGTGGCTATGAAGATAGACGGTTCGTGGGTGCCGGCCTCTATTGCCCGATACAAACCTGATCTTGATTTCGGCGTTGCCCCCGCCCCGGTACCGGCAGACCGGTACTATCATCGGGGTCGTTTTGCGCATGACAAGGACACCTTTGTGACTTGGGCCGGGGGATTCTCTTATGCCATCCCTCGAGGGGCACGCCACATTGAGGCCGCGTGGGAGTTCATTAAATGGATGACAAGCCCGCAGGCAGCTTTAATTGATGCAGAAGCTACCAAAGAGTACGATGCCTCCAAAGGGCGTCCCTTTGTACCGAGTTTGTCGGCGAATCGGGTGACGAATCAGGTGGTATTTGCTAAATATGGGCCTAAAGACCCAAAATTTAAAAAGGCCATGGAGCTGTTTATCTCTATGATGGACCATGCGCGGTTTCGCCCGGTAACCTTTGTGGGGCAAAGGCTGTGGGACGAACAGGTGAGAGCGATGGATGTTGCCACGCATCACCAAAAGTCCCCACAAGCGGCTCTAGATGAAGCAACGCGCGTTGTGCAACATGAGCTTGACAAAGTTTTTGAAGAGGATACCTATCCCCGAATTCCGGCCTCGGTGCCTATCGCCTTAAGCGTTATAACCGGATGCATTGTATTTGGCCTCGCCTTGTGGCGGGTGTTCCAGATTCGACGTATGCGGCAACTAGGAAGAGTGGAGGCAATTGCGGGATATGTTTTCATCGCACCTTGGCTACTGGGTTTTTTGATATTTACAGCCGGACCCATGATCGCGTCACTCTACTTTAGCTTTTGCGATTACGATGTGCTTCATCCGGCGCGATGGGTCGGTTTGCATAACTATGCCGAGATGTTTGGGCGTGACGATGGGTACTACCTGCGTGTTTCCCTTTTTAATGCGATGTATGTGGCTTTTATCGGCATCCCTTTGGGAATCGTCACGAGTCTCGCGGTTGCCATGCTTCTCAACGCTAAGGTAAAGGGTATGAGCTTTTATCGAACGGCCTTTTACTTGCCATCCATTGTACCGGTAGTCGCTAGTGCTGTTTTGTGGATATGGCTTCTCAATGGTGACCCGAATCGAGGGCTCATTGATGCGGCCTGGAAGGCGACGCTCGATAGGTGGTTTGGTTTGGCACCTCCCGGATGGTTAGCCGATGCCGCATGGTCGAAACCGGCGCTTATTCTGCAAGGATTATGGGGAGCAGGGTCGGGTATGATCCTTTGGCTGGCCGGTCTGCAAGGGATTCCACAGCATCTCTATGAGGCTGCTGAGATTGATGGTGCGGGCTGGTGGGCGAAGTTCCGTAATGTTACTGTTCCCATGCTTTCACCTTACATTTTCTTCAACGTGATCATGGGCATCATAGGCACGCTACAACAGTTTGATAGCGTCTATGTGCTTTCTGGCGGCGACTTAAGTCAACCTGCCGGCCCTTTGGACAGTCTCCTCATGCCCGTGCTTTACCTGTTCAAGAACGCATTTCAGTACTTCAAGATGGGTTTTGCCTCTGCGTTAGCATGGTTTCTGTTCGTCATCATCCTTTTGCTCACACTCATCCAGTTAAAGCTAGCACCTAAATGGGTGTATTACGAGGCAGAGAAGCGATGAACCCACGAGCGGAACCTGCCCTGAACGAAACAGACAATACCGATTCCGTGCAGCAGGGGCTGCCTGCACAATATGACCTCGTTGGGTTGCTTCTGGCCGACCGCAGAAGCGAAAACACTCGTCGTGCCTATGCTGCCGATCTTAAAGACTTCTTTCGATTTAGCTTTCAATCCCTGCCATCGCCGGAGTGTGTACGGCAGTTTTTGAGCCTACCGGCTTCTGAGATGACTTTGTTGTTGTTCCGTTACAAGGCCTATCTAATGGAACAGGGGCTGGCAGAAGCTACCATAAATCGGAGATTGGCGGCAGTAAAAAGTTTGGTGCGCTTTGCAAGACGTTTAGGCTTGACAGATGTGGTTTTAGAGGGGCGCGTTGTTGGCGAGCGTGTAAGACCCTATCGTGACACCACCGGTGTAGATGGTGCTTTGGCACGTGAACTGGTGAATTCTATTGATACCACGACCCTCGTAGGGAAGCGTGACCTCGTTTTGCTGTTACTCCTCTTAGAGAACGCCTTGCGCCGAGCTGAAATTGTAGCCTTGCGCGTTGGCGACTTTGAGGCAGAGACCGGAACGCTCTCCATAACGGGTAAGGGACGTGGGACTCAAAAGGAGACCATTCGCCTTTCTCCGCGCTTGCAGGAGGCTCTGCGGGATTATCTCAGTGCTAGTGGGCACGCAGATAGTATCTCTTCGCCCTTAATTGTCAGTTTAAGCAACTGTCATCGGGGGCAAGCTCTTACAGCCGATGGCGTTTACAAGATCGTACGCGCACGGGCGAAAGCCTGCGGGATAGCAAAGCCTATTAGCCCTCATCGTTTACGGCACACGGCCATCACTTTAGCTCTTGATCTTTCACAGGGGGACATACGCCGAGTTCAACGTCTTTCGCGACATGCGCGTTTAGAGACGCTGCGCATTTACGACGATAATCGGCAAGATTTACAGGGAGAGATAAGCGAGACACTTTCGAGGTATTTATCTGAGCGCCCATCATCGAATTCTGTATAATACTCATTATCAAGCCTAAAACGAGACCGCTTCAAGGACACTCAAATGCCTTCCGCCGATCAAAATACGAGTCATGTCTCTCATGGAGTGACGATTGCTGAGGCCGCTCGACGGCTTGGTGTATCCGAACGTACAATCTATCGGTACGTCAAAAATGGCAAATTAAAGACAGACAATATGTCAGAAAAAATACGAGTACTTCTACCTGAAACAGCAAAGGTTGATGACGATGTGTCTGATAATATCAGTCAAATATCTGAAAAAATTAGACAATACGACGAACAGTTCGATCGTGTGGTTACCCTGCTGAATCGCCTTCTGCATGAGCAAGAACGGCTTCAACTTGAGATGGATAGAATCTACATTCTGCTTAGAGATACCCTTCAGTCCAACGAAAGGCTTCAACAAGCCCTCATAGATTTGCTGAAGGCCAAGGAGCGAGAGGACATGCCTGGACAATCGGATGAACCTAGTAACGAGGGGCGCGGGTTGCCGTGGTTATTGGGGCGAATTCTCAAACATGACAGAAAGAGTTGAGGGGAGTGGAGATGCACAGTTCTGCATTGGCACCGATTTGGGTTGTATTAGCCGTTTTGGGCGCAGCTGTGTTTGTGGGAGCATGGATTCCTCTTCTGTTGGGCGCTCTTCATGCGCGCGCAAGGTCTGTTGCGCTTATATTAGGCTGTCTGCTGCCACTCTGGGTGTTGATAATAGCCGCACTACCGTTTACGCCTGTATGGAAGACGCTCATGAGTTCGGTTCCTTGCCTTGCTGTCGAGTGGGGGATATACCGATTTTTTGTGCGACGTACTTTCCCCTGGCAGAGCTTAAAGTATATGAGGGAATCGGCTCGTCAGACGATCCTCCATATGATTCTCATTGCCGGTTCGATACTTTTTTTGATTCCGTTTGCATGGCTCGTTTCCACCTCGTTGAAAGACGATTCTCAGATGAGTCGATTTCCGCCGGTTTGGATACCCACGCAGCAGGATAGGGTGCGTCTGCATGGGGTGGAGTATCCGGTGTATTGGGTGGAATATCATGGCAACAGGCTTCGTGTGGCGGCACTAGGCGATGTTACCCATGGGGTGCGGCTTGTCGAAGTCATTTCTAAAGGAGTTGATCAGGGGCAGCGGTTATGGGTTCCAAGCACAGCGATGCATGAAGTGCAGCATTTTGCGCCGAAATGGCAGAACTACTCGGATGCGCTACGCTTTCTTCCGCCTGAAACGCATTATGGATTGGTTTTCCTGATCAATACGGTTGAGATCACGGTGCTGTCTATTTTGGGGGCCTTATTTTCTGCCTCGACGGTTGCTTATGGCTTTGCCCGTTTGAGGTTCCCTGGCCGTGACTCTCTCTTCATGCTGGTGCTTGCAACGATGATGTTGCCATCGGCGGTCACCATGATGCCGGTCTTCCTCATTTTCCGCTGGCTCGGCTGGATAGATACTCTTAAGCCGTTATGGGTGCCGGCCTTTTTTGGTTCGGCATTCTATATTTTCATGCTGCGCCAGTTCTTTCTTGGCATTCCAAGTGAATTGGAAGATGCAGCGAAGATAGATGGCTGTTCGTTCTACATGATCTATTGGCGCATTATGCTGCCCCAGATTAAACCTGCCCTAGCCGCCGTCACTATTATGACTTTCATGGGGGCTTGGAACGATTTCCGCGGGCCGCTGATCTACATCAGCTCTCCTGCCCACGAAACGCTAGCCTACGCTCTGCAGCTTTTTCAGAATGCGCATGGGGGTGAGCCGGGGATGATGATGGCGGCCTCTACGATGGTTATGCTTCCGGTCTTAGTGCTCTTCTTCTTCACACAACGTTACTTTATTGAGGGGGTCACGCTTACGGGCATCAAGGGGTGAAGATCGGCTATAATGGCAGTGAAAGTTTTAGGGAGAAGGGGTGAGATGCCTTTTCAGCTATTCCAAAAAATACGAAACACCATCGAGCAAGTTGTAGCGGGGGGGAGAAAGGTTGATGAGGAGCTATATGAGGAGCTTGAGGCTACCCTCATTCAGGCTGACATCAATGTGCAGACAACGCAGCGTCTGATAAGTGCCCTTCGGCGTGCGGTTGAAGAAGAGGGTATCCGCTCGATTCAGCAGGCAGTAGAGACTTTGAAACGGGAGATGATCGCCGTATTGGAGGGTGGTGATCCATCCAACATTCGCCTTAAGGAGTCTCCTTCTCTACCCACTCTCTATCTTATAGTTGGGGTGAATGGGGTAGGGAAGACGACCACAATTGCAAAGATGGCGCATATGTTACAGAGCCGTGGGAAAAGCGTGATACTAGCAGCAGGAGATACCTTTCGAGCGGCTGCAATTGACCAGCTGGCGGTGTGGGCGCAGCGAACGGGAACCGATATGGTACGACACCGTGAGGGAGCCGATCCTTCTGCTGTTATTTACGACGCGATTCGCGCGGCTCGTGCAAGAGGAACGGACTATGTTATCGCGGATACAGCGGGGCGTTTGCACACGAGGGTGAACTTGATGGAGGAGTTACGTAAAATCTATCGTATTGCTGAAAGGGAGTTGGAGCGGGCGCCGGATGAGGTGCTCCTAGTCCTTGATGCGACGACGGGTCAGAATGCGATAAGCCAAGCGAAGTTGTTTCTAAAGTTTATCCCGATTACAGGGATCGTATTGACGAAGCTAGATGGGACGGCGCGGGGAGGCATTGTACTAAGCATTGCCGACGATTTAAAGTTGCCGATAAAGCTGGTAGGGACGGGGGAACGTGTTGAGGCGTTAGAGGAGTTTAACGCTCGTAGTTTTGTAGACAGGTTGTTGGGGGAATAGGGCAGTAGCGGCGCCGAAGGCGCCGCGCGCGATTTTTTGAAGCCCTATAGGGCTTCAAAAAATCATATTTAACATTATCGGACATTTTGGCGCCTCACCGCATCGCAACCTCCGTTTGCTAATCTCCTTCAAGCGGGAATCACCGCGATAGCTTCGATCTCAACATCCACATCTAGCGGTAGACGAGCTGCCTGGATGCAGGTTCGAGCAGGCTTTACCAGTCCGAAATACTCGGCATATACTTTGTTGAGTCTGTCGAAATTATCCATGTCTTTCAGGAAGACGGTTACTTTCACACAGTGTTCTAAACCCGTGCCCGCTTCAGCCAAAACTTGTTGCACATTTTCGATGCATTGACGCACGGCTCGCTCGAAGTCATCGCGCACCACTTGATGTGTGGTGGGATCGAGGGGTACTTGCCCTGACACAAAAACTAGGTTTCCTACACGTATACCTGGAGTATAGGGTGCCGTCGGCAGTCTCGACCCTGTATACACCGGAATCTTCTCCATGACCACCTCCATAGAGCATCACTGTCATCAGGATACCCGCTAAATTATCCTTCGTTGAAGTTATTCCTGAACACATAGGAAATGCGCCGCTTGAAATAGCACTTCCCGAATCGTCGGGAGATGCTCCTGCATTATTTTAGAAACAGCCTCATGTTCAATAGATTCTAGACTAAGGCCTGCTGCATAGTTCGTCACAAAGCATAAGGAGCCATATTCAAGGCCAGCCTCGCGCGCGAATATCGCCTCCTGCACGCCTGTCATCCCGACAACGTCGCCTCCCACAAGCGCAAACATGCGCACCTCTGCGGGTGTTTCGAAACGTGGGCCATCTACACCAACATAGACCCCTCGCGATACAATAGGGACATCTAGCTCCTCTGCGGCACGCATGATAGCATTCCGAATGACCTGACTGTACGGCTGGGAAAAATCGGTATGTCGCCATTCTGAACCGACAAAGTAGGTTAACGTTCTCCTACGGGTAAAGTCTATGAAATCATGCGGAATGAGGAGGGTTCCAGGGGGGAGATCGCTTCGCAAGCTGCCAACCGCATTGGTTGCCAAAATTTTTTTTACGCCCAATTTAACCAAGGCCTCCATATTCGCACGGTAATCTATTTGATGCGGTGCCAGATGATGCATGTGTCCGTGACGAGGAAGAAAGTAGAGGGCCTGCGGCTCAACGTAATTGTCAGCAATGCTTATTACTTTCACTTCGGCATTGGGTAAGTGCACCGACACAGTCTCGCCAAAAAATTCTGGCGGTAGATTCTCGAATCCCGTGCCTCCTATGATGGCCAGATTGTTCATGTACGATCTCTCCTTACCCAATGGGCGATGTTGACGTATTGTTCAGATGCGTGCTAAACTCCCTGCATCACGTCAGTGCTATACTGGATAATGTCCTTCAACGTTCCTTCAGAAAGCAGCAATCGGTGGTTCTCTCGGTACAGTAGAATACCTCAGTACTTCCGCGAATCGGCAATTTTCCTTATCTTACTCGCTTACACTTTGCTGCTTTATCGCGAATTTCTTGAAGGTAAAGCTCTCTATTGGGGGGATATTCTCTACTATTTCCAACCCATGGCCCATTTTGCTGCTAGGGAGATACGGCAGGGGCGTGTGCCTCTTTGGAACCCCTTCTTGTTGTGTGGACAACCCTATTCCGGCAACCCGCAGATAGGCTTACTCTATCCTTTTTCCTTCCTGTTGCTCTGGCTCTCACCGTGGAAATACATTACGGTGGCCGTTCTGATTCACACATATCTTGCTGCTCTATTTTTCTATGGCTTCCTGAAGTTGCGAACGCAATGCAGCTCTGCTGCCCTCATCGGTGCGACCGTCTTTATCGGAAGTGGGGCTTTCTTAGGAAAAGCACAATTTCCGCCGATGCTCTTTAGTCTGTCCTACCTTCCGGGAGTGTTCTACAGCGTTGAGAGACTACTCCAGATGCGTACGCCCGCGAGCGTACTCCAACTCACCGCCGTCGTTGGACTATTAGTCCTCGCCGCCCATCCCCAAGTAACCTATCTCACATTTCTCTTGCTTGGAGCTTACCTCCCCTTTCGCCTTCATGAACTTAAACGCACTTCCGGGAAGGGGATAATAGCGGCATGCGGAAATCGAATGGCTTTCTGCGGCTGTATTGCAGGAATCGTTGGAGGAATACTCCTAAGTAGTTGCCAACTGCTGCCTGTTCTGCAACTGGCTCTCGATAGCTCACGCGAGCACCTTACACCTTGGCAAGCAAATCGTTTTGTGCTTCATCCCCTTGGGCTTCTCGCCTTGCTGTTCCCTCATTTCTTCGGAAGCCCGGCCGATGCCGACTACTGGGGGGCGGGGAACGCCTGGGAAGTTGCTGTTTTTATCGGGTGGATTCCATTGCTCTTCATCGGGTATGCCCTAGTGTTCTGGAAACGATCTCCAGATGTCCGCTTCTGGCTAGGAGCACTGCTTCTCACGCTATGGATGAGCTTCGGGATTATGGGCGGTCTTTTTTGGGTCGCCTTCTATACATTACCGGGTATCTCCCTCTTTCACGATCCTGCCCGTTTCTTGATTATTTTCCACTTCGCAGCTTGTTTCTTAACCGCATACGGCTACAACGCCTATATAAACCGGCAATCCAAGTCGGCGAAGACGTACATAACTTGCTTTTTTGTGATACTTACCGCCCTTCCTCTCGTATACTACTCAACAGATTGGTTACCTATGGTCTCTCCAGATCGTCTGGCACGCATACATACAATGGTTCCGCTATCGGTCACTTCTCGCATTTATACGCCAGAACACGCTACCTACTGGAACCGTTTCGTAACCGAAGGCTATGCGGACTATGGTGAGAGGGCTAGGCCATTTCTACAGCTACAACTAGGTACCCTTCTTCCTAACCTAAATATGAATGCAAATCTGCCATCGGCTTCCGCCTATGAACCTGTTCCCGTTGCCACAGCAGCGCGCGTTGACGGAATGGTACGTGTTGCACTTTCCTTGGGTGAGCCTAACGCCATCCGTTTGACATCGTTAATGGACGTCTCTACTCTACTGCTGCCACGTATATATCATCTTTCGGATCCATGGCTTAGCGAGACTTATGATACGTACGGGCCACTAAGAGTCTATCGAAATGAATACCCACACGCACCGGTTTGGACTGTCAAACAGCTCCTCATTGCCGGCAACCTTATGCGACAGGAGGCGATCATGGCTTCACCGCATTTCAATCCGATCGAGCAGGCCGTATTAAAAAAGTTTCCTTCACAATGGGCTTGTAACTGCCAGATAAGCGCAAAGCCGGTTATGGCCAAAGCTGTATGGACCTCGCCCGATGTTCTGTTGATCTCAGTACAAACGACGCACCCCGCCTTCGTTGTCTGCTCTGTAACCGCCCAACCCGGGTGGCACGCCATAGAAAATGGGCATTACGTACCCCTCTATTCTGCTGATATGGCGTTTATGGGATTCCTGCTCGGGCCAGGGACACATCACGTACGTCTTATCTACTATCCATCCGCTTTCGCCATTGGAATCTATTTGTCTCTGCTGACTCTATCGGCATTGATCGGCATAGCCATCTCTCAATGCAGTCGGAAATGGAGGTGCACTCTTCGTGCGGTTCGGAGCTGATCGTTCCAATAAGCCTCTATTCTGCATCTTTGCACTGATGACTCTTGGGCTTATGGTTTTCTTTCGTGTCTACGCCTTATCCAGCGATGCCTATCCTCGCCTTTCCTGGAGCAGCGCCCTCCTCACCGACGAAGGCTTCTACCTCCATAATGCCAGAAACCTCCTCCTCTTCCACCATACCACCACCGATGACTTCAATAACGACCTCA
>NZ_DATGLN010000160.1:0-19718 GCF_035294165.1 Chthonomonas sp. | reverse complement strand
CAAGCCAAAGCATTTCGGCTCTTGGCGCAGCGCCATCGAGGCCGCGGGGCTTGACTACAGCATGATCCGACGCTATCAGGAGTGGGATGAGGAGCGGATTCTGCGGCGCCTTCGCGAACTGCACGCCAAAGGGGTGCCTCTTAATGCAAAAAGCGTTGAGGCGCACGACATCACGCTCATCACCGCCGCTCGCCGACGCTTCGAGAGTTGGGATAGAGCGCTCACCGCTGCCGGGCTCGACTACAAGCAGATCGTGCTGCGCGCGCCCTTTAAGCGCCGAAGAGCAACAGAGACCGACTCCGACGAGAACCCGCCTACTAAGCACAATTAAACTGCTGAGCGAGGCAACCATTCTCTTGGAGGAGGTACGACGACGGATATCGGAATGACATCTGCAGCCCTTACAACCCTGTGGGCGAACTGTGTGGAGCGGCTGAAAGATCGCATCAACAACCGCTCGTACTGGGAAGCCCTGGAGAACGCACGTCCCATCACCATCGAGAACGGCACGCTGGTTCTCGGTATGGAGGAGACGAAATACAACCTTGCAAACCATATTCAGCAACCCGGTCACCTGCAGCCGACGCTGGAAGTGATACGCGCTCTCTTCAATCAGCCGCTGAACATCCGAATTATCGAGGGGACTACCTTGGCGGATTGGGAGGCCACGAAGGAGCGCGATGCCCGTATCGCCGCTATGCAACATGCCACCACGCAACGGCAGATCGCACAGGCGGCTGTGAGCGAGGGATGGGATGGTGTGTACGAGTATATCGCCCGTCTCTATGTGCAGACTCCGTTACGTGCGCTTCCTCAAGGAAAAGCACGCTATTTGAGCGATGCGCTCTATGTGCTCGCCGAGGCGATGGATAAGCTCTACCCCGAAGAGCCGGATGAGGTGACCGAGCGTAGCCTAGCCCGCATCATCGATCGCATTGCGAGCGCTGCAGATGTCCCCGCTGCCATGGTGGCATTTGAGTTGGAAAGGCTTCGAACCTACCTCAAGTCGGCAGGAGAGGCCTAACCCATCGAGGAAACTTTTGGTATAATCTTAGGCGCATCCTAGAAGGTGCTAGGGTGCGTTTTTTTATTTCATTTCCAGCAGAGGGGTGACGATCCATGCCGTTCCATGTTTTGAGCCGGCGACTGATGCTGTTTATCGCAATCTGCTGTTTTCCCATAAGCCTGAAAGCAGACCCTCCGAAGGGCGACCCCTACATCTCCCAAGCCTACTTTACCGATCTCCCTTTTGGCGCTCACTCTTACTGGTTACAGCCCTGGCGCGCCTACCTAGAAACGGTGCCGGCAGCGGATTTCGTGAAAGGGATTGGTATCAATCTCGGTGGATCGGTGAAAAACCCCGATCTGGTCGCGAAGATGTTGGCCAAGTATGGCTTTCGCCATATGCGAATCGAGATCGGCTGGTCAAGCCTCGACTACGACTCCGAGCAGATACCTCCAGCAGTTGCCGACGGCTATCGTAAAATTCTGCTCGCATGCAAGAAGTACGGCATTCGTCCCCTTATACTACTCAACGGCAACAGCGGGGCCCCTTGCCCGGTACGTTTCTTCGACAAGGTGCTTGCAGCCCCGGTCCATAAGGGCGACCGAGAGATCCAAGTGACCGATGTGGACGGGATAAAACCGGGCTATAGCGGCGTTAGCAATCTGACCGGTTATTGGGCGGCGGAGGCCTTAGTGACAGATATCCATGGCCAGACGCTTGTGCTCTCCAAACCGCTGCCAAAAGACCTCGGTATAGCGGGAACTGTCATCCATATGGCGACGCTGAAATACCGGCCGTTTTCGGCTCCTGGCAGTGACGATGATAAAAGGACGTTGGAGGGATGGCAGCACTATGTGGGAACGGTGGCGCGCTTTGTAGCCCAGACACTCGGCACAGTCGGCTCCAAAGACCTCGGCTTCGATATAGAGATATGGAACGAGTTGAGCTTTGGCTCGAACTTTCTTTACATTAATCAGTATTACAATCCACCCCTGTACCATTATAACGAAGATGCTGTTTGGGGAGATGTGGTAAGAGCAACGGCGGACTACGCCGAGCAGCATCCGGACGAGTTTCAGGGCGTTGCCTTATGCGATGGATTTTCCAACACCATCCCCTGGCCAGCCTCTTCAGAGGAGCCGGCTCGCGTGATAGCGCTTTCCAAACACCCCTATCATGGGCGAACGACCTATCCTCAAGATGAGCAGCACGGTGTGCTTGTTAATGCGTTAGGCCAACAAGAGCCTGCCGGCGCTTTTAAACCTCACTTTTCCGAACTGTTCCCGGAATACTATGCCACGGCGCTACAGACCGAATGCCTCGAACGCGATATGGGGCCTATAACGAACTATATCGGCAAAACAGCTCACGGACGCTACGCTCGCGTGATAAACGGCCACGTCATGCCCTGCTATACTTGGATCACCGAGGTCAATATAGCGCCGAATGAGCAAGGAATAACAGACCGTCGTCAGGCGTTGATGCTGAAGGCGAAAACGACGGCGAGATACCTCTGTTTCCTCCTGAATAAGGGCATACAGAGAATCTATTTTTTCGCTGCGCTAGGGGGCGATTTGGGGTTAGGTATTCTGCAAGACAATTTTCTTTCCTATGCCAATGCCCATGAAACCTATCCTGCAGATGACAGCGCCTACGTGTCGCCTGCTTTAGAGGTGGTTCATCGCATCGTCATGAAAATGCAGGAAGGTTTAGACCCTTCGCTTACGAAAACCCGTTCCCTGGCGGTGCTCTCATGGAAGGGCGGGGAGGGGCAGAAGGTGTTTTCCGGAGATGGCAGTCCGGCACATCCAGATCTAACCTATCACGATCTGTTTGCCTTCTTGCCCTATCAGGTAAATCGGCATCGTTTCGTAATCCCCTACTATGTCATGACTTATGATGTTGTCATGACTTATGATGTTCTTGCCCCTTTCAAACAGGAGACATTTGTCGTAAAGATTGGGGGAGTGAAAGGAAAGCAGACGGTTGTTTCCATCTACGATCCCTTTACCGAACACGACGTTCCCGTGCATGTGTTAGAGCGTAACGCGAGCAGCATCACGGTGTCCATGCCCACGGAGGACTATCCGCGCCTGCTGATTCTGCAGGAACGTTGAAGCTCAAGCCGAGTTAGGGAGGATGTAGGGCTGTAGTCGCCCCTGCATCTCCTTGGTGACGCAGGCGTTAAGGTAGATGCCATCGGTACCATACTCTACCGAGGTGACACGGCCAAAAGAATAGCATTCGGAGAGGAGCTCGCCTTTTTCAAAAGGCAGTTTGGCATGTACCGGCACAAGAAGGCTTTCGATGGTTTGGGCTATGTGGGCAACCAGATGCTCCAAGCCCTCTCGTTTCTGGGCGGAGATATACACCGCGTTGGGGATACGAGACACCAGCTCGCGCAGAGCGAACTGATCGCCCACCAAGTCGGCCTTATTAAAGACTGTGAGGAGGGGCTTTTCATTCAACCCAAGCTCTTCGAGCGTCTGAAGCACAGCCTGTATCTGTATGTCCCGATGCGGATGGCTTGCATCTACAACATGGATAAGAAAATCGGCCTCTGCCACCTCTTCGAGTGTTGCTCGGAAGGCAGCAATGAGGTGTGCTGGCAAGTTGCGAATAAAGCCCACGGTGTCGGTAAGCAGGACACCCCAGCCGTCCGGCAGCTCCATGCGTCGGGTGGTGGGGTCAAGTGTGGCAAACAGCATGGGGTCGGCATAGACATCGCTGCCGCAGAGCACATTCAGCAACGTAGATTTGCCGGCACTGGTGTAGCCCACCAGGGCCGCGGTGGGAAAAGGCAGGCGGCGGCGATGGGCGCGCTGGTTCTGGCGGTTTTTGCGAATCTCGGCGAGGCGCGCTTGCAGATCACGGATGGTGTCACGCACGCGGCGCCTATCGGTTTCAAGCTTCGTCTCTCCAGGGCCTCCGCGTACCCCAATGCCTCCCTGCTGACGCTCGAAACGCGTATAGAGGTCTGACAGGCGCGGTAGTAGGTAGGTAAGTTGTGCCAGCTCCACCTGCAGTTTTCCCTCTCGGCTGCGCGCTCGTTGGGCAAAGATGTCGAGGATGAGCTGGGTGCGGTCAATAACGCGGCAGTGCAGGGCCTCCTCCAGGTTGCGAGCCTGCACAGGAGAAAGCTCGCTATCTACGATCACAAGGTTGGCTTGGCTGGCATGAATGCCGGCGAGCAGTTCCTCCACCTTGCCGGGGCCGATGAAGAAGGCCGCGTCGGGGCGGAGGCGCCGTTGATAGAACTCACCAACGACTTCAGCGCCGGCGGTACGCGCGAGTGCTGCCAGTTCTGCCAGGGCATAGGGGCGCAAAGCTTCGTCCGGTTCAACGGAGACGAGCACCGCGCGCTCCAGTTCATTAGAGGCGATTAGTGTTCTTGTGGGCATATGCTGTATTATTGTCCTATAACCCTGTGCTTTGAGTCAAGCGATTCGTTGCTATATCGGTTGAATGAGGGCAAAACTTAAAAATGGGGGTAGATTTCTGGGTTCGTTTGACGTGGATGCACCAAAGAGATTAAACTATAGATAATGAGGCGAACAGATGGGAACCGATAGAATGGACATATCACCTTACTCTTTTACCCCGCCTGCCGATGCGGAGACGAAGTGGACGGAGTTCGAGCGGCTTGTTCGTGAGGAAGAGGCCGATTTTTTTGACGGTGTAGGCCCGATTGCCGGTGCACGTGCACCCGGTCGGCTCGATGTTATGGGTGGGGTGGGCGATTACTCTGGCGGCACCGTGTTGGAGATGCCCATAGCCCATGCCGCCTATGCAGCTTGGCAATGGCGATCGGATAGGTTTTTACGCATTCGCAGCCTGGGAATAGAGCAGGAGGGTTTAAAGCCCGAAGTAACGCTCTCCTTAGACCTCTTGGTAGATGCACAGGGGCGACCACGGCCGGTGGAGGAGGTTCATGCGGCTCTCACCTCCGATCCGGAGA
This sequence comes from Chthonomonas sp., assembly GCF_035294165.1. Lineage (GTDB taxonomy): Bacteria > Armatimonadota > Chthonomonadetes > Chthonomonadales > Chthonomonadaceae > Chthonomonas. The sequence continues at coordinate 14,754 of NZ_DATGLN010000160.1, read as the reverse complement.
CAAAGTGGGCAGCCTACATAGCAGGCTGTTTCTACATTATGCTGGCTGCTTACAGTAAGTTTACCGAGGGCGTGGTGGATGAGCGTCTTGGGCTACAGGGTGCCAACATTCTCCTTCGCAGCGATGTGCCCCCTGGGGCCGGAGTCTCCTCCTCGGCAGCCATCGAGGTGGCTACCATGCATGCCCTCAGTGAGGCGACCGGTATCCAACCGAGCGATCTCACGCTGGCGGCTTGGTGTCAGCGGGTTGAGAACCTTATTGTGGGCGCGCCTTGTGGCATTATGGACCAGGTGACGGCGGCGCTTGGGCGGGAGAACGCCCTGCTTGTGCTGCGCTGCCAGCCGCACGATCTGCTGGGCAATCAGCGCATACCTCCGGGGTGGCGGTTTGTGGGGATCGATTCGCGGGTTAAGCACTCGGTTGGTGGCGATCACTATGTGAAGGCCCGTGTGGGGGCCTTCATGGGACTGAAGATCATCCAATTGGAGAGCGGGGGCAAGCTTTTGGAGAACTACCTGACGCGAATGTCTTCGGCGGAATTTGCTCAGTATCGGGAGATGATCCCTGAGACGCTGACGGGGGCGGAGTTCCAAAGGCTTTACGGCATGTTGCCCGATCGCGTGACGCGGGTAGACCCCGAGCAGACCTATCATCCGCGAGCCTGTGCAGAGCATCCAATTTTGGATAATGAGCGGGTTCACGCTTTCATTGCGATTATGCACCTTGCCTCGCTGCGGTATGAGGAGCGCAGAGAATGGGAGAAGAGGAAAGGGAAACTGGAAGAGGCGCCTTCTCCGCAGGTGGATACTTATCTCATGGAGGAGGCAGGGAAACTGATGTATGCCACACACGAGTCCTACAGCACGCGGCTTGACCTAGGTTCGCCGGAGACAGACTTGTTGGTGGAGTTGGTGCGTGAGAGAGGGCCAGAACGCGGGCTTTACGGCGCAAGGGTGAGCGGAGGGGGATCGGGCGGAGTCGTGGTAGTGCTCTGTAGGGAAAGTCCAGAGGCCGACAAAGCGCTTCAAGAGGTCTGTGCGGAATATGAGCGCAGGACGGGGATCGTGCCTCGGCCTATTGTGGGAAGCTCTCATGGGGCTGTGATGTTTGGGGCACGGCAGATCATGCGCGGGTAGAAGGGAAGGCATTTGCGAAAAACGGGCTTTCTCTCTGCCGGCCTCCTGCTTTTGCTGGCCGTTCTTGGGCACCGAGGTTTTGCACAAACGGCACCCCTGAATCCAGACTACGGTTTGCCCCAGGGGCCGATCCCTTTACGCGACCCGCGCCCTGCGAACCTGCTATTCCTGCAGTTTTTGCCCGACAACGCCGTACCGTTGCCTGATGGGGCGGTTAGGCTTGGGGTTCAACTCGATCTCATCAACAACCTGCTGATCCCTGGCCCAAGCTTGGGTGCCACCGTGGTGGAGGACAACGAGTATCAGCGGCTCACCTTCTCATGGCATAAAGGCTATTTGCATAACACCGAACTATCCGTGTATGTGCCTGTTGAATGGCGCAACGGGGGCATTTTGGACGGGATCATCCGCGCCTATCATCGTCTCTTTGGGTTGCCGGCCAACGCTGAAGATGACCCGTTGGGCCGCGACCACTGGCCGATGTACCGTAGCATTTGGCAGATCATAGATGCTCAAGGCCATGTGCTGTTAAATCAAGGAAATGCCTTTGGTTTAGGAGAGACCACCTTCATTGTCAAAAGAAGTCTTTTACCCACAACATCGCGCGGCACGCTCGCTTTGCGTTTCGGGCTTAAGTTACCTACAGGCAACACGGCCTTGCTTTTAGGGAGTGGCAACGTGGATGTGGGTCTCTCTTTGGACGCTCGCTATATTTTAGGGCGGAACACCATTGTCTATATCAACATAGGTGGGGTGTGTCTGGGGCATCCTCGGCATCTCCCCCATCCGCTTGGTGGAGTGGGCCAGGGGGCAATTGCCGTTGAGTATCGTGCAAACAACAGGGATAGCTACATCTTACAGATAGATGCGGCAGGCCCTGTTATGCGAACCGGCAACACCTTCGTGGATCAGGCCAACGTCACGGCTACGTTTGGTTACCGGCGCATTATGGATCGGCACACGGAGTTCTACGCATCCTATTCCGAAAACGGCGACATCCATAACTACACGCTGCCTTGGTTGAGCAACATAGGCCCCGACATCTCCTTTTCGTTTGGGGTGTGTTGGGTGCCGTGAAGGGGGCTTCGAGGTGAGACCGGTTACAGGCGTCTTCTAAGCGATTTCGGAGACGACCTGAATGCCATTAGAGGCCATGTTGTAGAGAAAGACGAGATGGAGAAGGTCGCCGGGGTGAGCGGGTATCTTCTCTTTTTTGGCTACCTCCACCGGAATATCGTAGGTTTGGACGCAGTTGGCCGGAAGAATAACGGGGTCGAGGCGATTGGCCGCATTGGCGCGAAGTTTTAGGTGCATGGCGAGCTGATAGGTGCAAAGGTCGGTGCAGTCGCCCACAACAATACGATGGGTTACTTGGGGATGGGTATCGAGCCAGTTATCTAGGCCGGTACCGATGGAGGAGCTGATAGAGTTTTTGGGAAGGAGAAGGTAGTGGGGGGCGCAGGGTAGCTTCATAAGTTCCGGCACGATGTCCGATTCGCTTGTGCCGCGAATGCAATGTGGGGGGTAGTCGTTGAACTCCACGGCGGCTGGATCGTGGGCATCGTGGGTGAGCACATAGTTGCGCACGCCCATCGCATAGGCCTTTTGAAAGAGGGCGACGATGGGGGGTACGATGGAGGCGATGCGGTCGCTATGAAGGGGGCCTTCATAGCAAAAGCCGTTAATTACATCCACACAGAAAATGCCGATATGTTCGGGGCCTTTGGCCTCTTGTACGATCTGTTCGAGGGGAACGATGGCCAATTGGGTGCGCCACGTTTCGAGATAGTCGGCATACTCCCGCACGGTCTCTGCCAAGCGGACATCCAGGTCCATCTTGCGTACCTCCTTCTTCGCATTATCTTGTCAACTATTGTACCCTCTTTTGACATTGGGTAAGTTGACATGGCAAGCAGCTGTGTAGCGGGTGTGCACATACGGTCTGCAACAATCATCGTTCTCTGGACGTATTTGCATCGGTAATATAACCTATTTTTAATACATGTGAACAGCTTAAATGTAACAATCTTGTTGCGTAATTTCGATGTTGACTCTAGAGTCGACTTTAGACTATAAACTGAAGGTCAGAGGAGGGACAGATATGAGAATTGGTGAGTTAGCCGAGCGAACTGGCAAAAGCGTTGCAACCATACGCTACTACGAGAAGATAGGTTTGCTAGCCGAACCAAGGAGAACGGGATCAGGGTATCGTGATTTTGATACGGATGCGATAGAACGTATCCAATTTATTGTTCGAGCTAAGGAGCTGAGTTTCTCTCTCAAGGAGATCCGTGTTGTATTAGCGCTTCATGACAAGGGTTTTTCCCCTTGTGACAGAGTTAGTAAGATGATCCAGAAAAAGATTGAGCGCCTAGATAATCGAATTACTCAACTACAGGCACGTCGTATTTCTTTGCAGAAAATCCTGCTCTTATGGCAGAACCATAAGCTTACTGACGCTCCCTTCTGTTCTATTATCTCAGGTAACACCATGGCACAGACGCCAGAAAGCAACAGCGGTGAAGCCCCAAAGGCTAGAACAATTGAGGTTTTTGCTGCTGGATGTCTACTTTGCAAAGAGACGATAGAGCATATAAAGAAAGCAGTTACTCCATGTGGCTGTAAGGTTGTCATCTGCTCTCCTGAGAGCGTCGAGGCACAGCAGTATCATATCTCTAGCGTGCCGGCTATCGCGATCGATGGCCAGGTAATCTACGCTGGTACACTTACAGAGGCAGAGGCAACTACACTCTTGCGTCATTAGAGTAACACAACGTTTGAGTTAGATTATACGAAGCCAGTCTTAGAAACGGTACATGTGGCGAAAGCAACAAGATGATAAAAAGGGCGACTATGGCATCAACGGCCGCTGGGCGACCTGATCCACGGGAGTGCATATTGTGGGTGCTTACGGCAGCCACTTTCCTGATATTTTTCCAAGCCTATATGATTGCCCTATTGATTCAATAGGTTTTCAAATGTCTTCAAAGTTACTAACCAAACCATTGGGCTGGCATTACCTGCTTATATGATTCCCTATGGCCTCGCTACCTTGTTTTACGGCTTACTGTTGGACAAGCTAGGTCGACAGCGTATAATGCTTATATCGTCTGGCACATTCATACTGCTAACTGCGTCTACAGCCGCATCATGGTCTGCTAACGCGTTCATTATTTCTCGCTTGCTAACAGGCTTGGGTGCGAGTGGAGTGATCCCTCTTGGTCTTGCACTCGTCGGCGATCTATTCCCTTATGAACGACGTGGCCGACCGCTTGGCTATTTGTTTAGTGCAGTGGTTGGTGGAATGGCGTTCGGATCAACATTCGGGATAATCTTTGAGACGTTCATCGGTTGGCGCATGCTGTTCGTAAGCATTACAATTGTTACTAAAACAGCAATGATACTTTTATTTTTTTATCGAATTCCTGAAAGCAATACAGAACATTCAACTGAATCTCTGTGTCGGGTGTTTGCGAGTTATCGCGATCTGCTCAGTAGGGGCGTGGTTTGAGCCCCTATATGTATGTCTATGTCTTCCTAAATGCGGTCTTTCATTCTGGTATATATACGTGGCTCGGGCTTTACTTCATACACCGCTACGACTTAAGCGAAGTAGGTATTGGGATCGCACTTTTGGGATACGGCATACTAGGTATGATCCTTGGCCCAGCGATTGGTCGTGCTGCCAATCGGTGGGGACGTAGGTGGTTAATACCTGCTAGGCTAACTATATCTGCTCTCAGCGCAGCATCTCTAATCCCAAAGCTGCCACTCTGACTTGCTGCTATAGTGGTGACAGTGTTGTCACTTGGTTATGATATGACACAGCCACTACTAGCCGGAATCGTTACTAGTCTCAAACCAAATCGCGGAGGGCAAGCGATGGGCCTCAATGTGTTTACACTGTTTGTCGGCTTCGGAGTTGGCCGTTATTTTTTGCAAGATCCTCATCGCTAGCTTCAATTCAGCTTTACTCATCTTCAGTGGTATAGAACTTGCAGCTGCAGGGGGGCGGAATTGCTCTTTTCCACAATGAAATGCATTCAGACAGTACCTCCTAATTCCTAATTTAGATACTCTAGAACGGGAAAGCTAATGGCTAGGAAATTTTACGATAGCAGTTCAGAAAGCCAGTTTAAGTATACCAATAGAAGACTTTGTTGCGTAGTTTCTATGTTGACCCTAAAGCCGACTTCAGGTTGTATACTAGAGTTGGAGGGGGGCGAATATGAGGGATGCTTCCAAGCTGTTCTCCTCCATGATTCTTCTGCTATGAGGAAAGGAGGTGAGGAAAAGTGGCACCACGAAGAGCGTTTGTTCTCCTGGCAGTCCTGCTACCAGTAGCAGCCTTGGCAGAGCCGCCAACGCACTCACGGACGGCTAAGCCGGCTGTTAAAAAGGCGGCTGTGACGGCGCAACGCAAGGAAGACTGTCCCTTGTGCCCATCGCCTTGTGTCCAGCCATGTCCGTGTTGCACACCAACTGCAAAGCGCTCAAGATAAGCTCTTCTAGCAGGGCTAAGCAAACAATGCGGGGAGAGAATAGGCCAAGCCATTCTCTCCCTCATTCTCCGCTGCAGTTAGTTGGCAATGTAACCTACTCTCGTGGTTACCAAAAATCACTCATGTTTTTCTTCTCGTAGGTTAAGACGATTTACAGAAGATCCATCCTAAAGCCATTAAGCCGCTTTCCGAGCAATTTCTAGTTCCGCCAGATTCTCGGCAGCGATGGGATTGTCCGGCTCTAGATCGAGTGCATGGCGGAAATGCGTAAACGCCTCCTGGTTTTGGCCCACCTCGCGGAGGGTGAGAGCGAGATTGATGTGTGCATCTACGAAGCGAGGGTTGAGACGAAGGGCATAACGAAACTCGGCCATTGCCTCTTGATAGAGGCCCGAGGCCTTGTAGGCCATGCCAAGGTGATGACGAATATCGGCATAGTCGGGGTTGAGGGTGAGGGCCTTTTGGTATTCTGCAATGGCCTCTTGGTAGAGCGCCTTGCGGTAGAGGTCGTCCCCAAGACGAAAGTGAAAGAGGATGTCATCAACTTGGGTATGATGAACCTGTTCAAACCATTGGAGGGCTGAGAGCGTATCCCCCTGTTCGTGGCAGGCGATCCCGTTGCGATAGGCCTCGGAATGAAAAGCCGGTTCTAGCAGGGTTGCCTGGCGAATGGCCTCTAGGCCCTCTTGGTGAAAGCCCTGCTCATAGCGAATAAGCCCTACGAGCAGATGGGCGCGGGCATAGCGGGGGTTGATGGCGAGGGCTTTTTGAAGCGCCTCAAGCGCCTCCTGTTTGTTGCCCATGGCGCGGTGCGCTTGGGCCAGTTGAAAATGAAGGTCGGCGTAGTTGGGGTGAATGGCAAGCGCCTGGGAAAAGTGGTGGGCAGCGGTCGCCCACTGGCCTTGTCGCATTCGCTCTTGACCTAAATGGGTGTGGGTCTCCGCGATGTAAAAGTTGGTAAGGCGACTTAAGAGCGCAGAAGGGCGTTTGCGAAGATCGTCTCGTGCTCTCTCAAACGCTTCGAGCGCTTTTTCATAACGCGCCTCGTCGAAGAGGCGAAGGCCCTCATCGTAGTATTCGTTGCGGCCAAGGCCGAGCACTTTTCGTAGCAGCGACATAACTTTTCACTCCTTGCAGAACTTAATGGCGGTGGTTGGGGATGGCGGCGCGGGTACGTCCAACGCAATGATACTCAAAACCGAGACGCCTCATGCGAATGGGGTCGTAGATGTTACGTCCGTCGAAGAGAATGGGGCGTCGCATAGAGTTTTTGATTCGCTCCATATCAAGCAGCTTAAACTCGTTCCATTCGGTGACGATCATAAGCGCATCGGCCTCTTGTGCCACATCGTAGGGGTTCTTTCCATAGCATATCTGCGGGAAGATGCGCTTTGCGTTATCCATCGCGATAGGATCGTAGGCTTTCACCTCGGCGTTTTCGGCGAGCAGGCGGGCGATGATCTCCACGCTTTTCGCATCGCGCATATCGTCGGTATTGGGCTTAAAAGCCAGTCCTAATATTCCGACGATTTTGCCATCGAAGCTTCCATCGAGGGCGACCCGCAGCCTATCTAGAAAGCGAATGGGTTGCTCGGCGTTAACATCCATGACCGCGCGAAGAATTTTAAAGTCAACGCCCACCTTTTCGGCGGTACGTACGAGAGCTGCGGTGTCTTTGGGAAAGCAGGAGCCACCATAGCCAAGCCCTGGATTCAGGAAGGCCGGCCCGATGCGGCTGTCGAGACCCATGCCTTTAACCACCTGGGCTACATCGGCACCCACTTCGTCGCAGATATTGGCGATGGTGTTGGCGAAACTGATCTTGGTGGCGAGGAAAGCATTGGAGGCGTATTTGATCATCTCGGCACTGGCCACATCGGTGATGATCATGGGGCGTTCGAGCGGCGCATAGAGTTCCAATATCTTCATGGCGACCACATGGTTTGGAGCGCCGATGACGATGCGGTCGGGTTCCAGAGTATCTTTTATGGCGCTGCCTTCTCGCAGGAACTCAGGATTGGACACCACATCGAAATCCACGTTTCGCACTCGATTAGTTTCAATGATTTCACGCACCATATCGCCGGTTCCTACGGGCACCGTGGATTTGTTCACGATGACTTTGTAGCGGTTAAGAGCACGGGCGATGCCACGGGCCACTTCCTGAATGGCGCGCATGTCGGGGTCACCGGTTTCTGTTGGAGGCGTTCCCACGCAGATGAAAACGACGTCCGATCGCTCAACGGCGTAGGTGAGATCGGTGGTGAAGAAAAGCCGGTTGTCTTCGCGGTTACGTTTCACCATCTCTTCAAGGCCAGGCTCATAGATGGGCATCTCGCCGCGCTCGAGCATGGCGATCTTTTCCGCATTGTTATCTACGCAGATCACCTCGTTGCCGAGGTCGCTGAAAACGGAGCCGGTTACCAGCCCCACATAGCCGGTGCCTACAACGCAGATGTTCATAAAAGGTTCCTTTCCTCCCTGATGATTAGGTTCGTTTCTCCTAGCGGTGGCGAGAGCATTCAGAGGAGGGCGCCCGTTTCTTCTGCATTATCGGATAGGTTTCCGCAAAAGCTTAGATACGCAGAACCGCTCCTCGTTTACATTTTACCTGTTGGCATAGCAAGTACGGCATTTCGTAATGTTTAGGCGCCGAGGCTTGCCGGTGCCCTCCGTAAGGACGGTTTTTGGGCATGGCGAAGGTGCGACCTCTGTAAAAATACCTGTTTTCTGCGACTCGCTAGGCTCCGTTCTTATGAAAGGCCGCTCTTCGTCCAAAAATCAGAGCGCTTGTGCTCTGTAGGTTGCACAGGGGTAACCGGCACGGAGACTACCTTTTTGACGAAGGAGATGCGATGTTCGTTCTAGTGGGGATCGGCTTGCTTTTTGCAAGCATTCTTGTTGGGTTTCTCATGGATGGGGGAAAGATAGGGGCTTTGATCCAGCCGAACGAGCTGGTGATCATTGGGGGAGCCGCCTTAAGCAGTCTACTCATCGCTAACCCTTTTTCCATGGTGATGACCATTTTACGAAGCGTGCTCTCCTTGCTCAAGCCCAGCCCTTTCACGCGAGAGCGCTATATGGAGCTACTCAAGATGCTCTACGACCTCTTTATGATGGCCCGCAAGGAGGGGTTGGTAGCGTTGGATAAACACGTGGAGCATCCGGAGGAGAGCGAGTTCTTCGCTCAGTACCCCAATTTTATGGCCAATCACCATGCGCTTCTGTTTTTGGCCGACACAATGAAGGTGATCGTTACGGGAACGGTGGCCAGTCATGATTTGGCCGAAATGATGGATATCGATCTGGAGACCGCCCATGAGGAGCTGGTTCAGCCAGCGCATATTTTGGCCAAACTAGGCGATGCTATGCCCGGATTTGGAATTGTGGCGGCGGTGCTTGGAGTTGTTGTAACGATGGCGGCGATAGGAGGGCCGCCGGAAGAGATAGGGCATAAAGTGGCGGCGGCTCTGGTAGGTACGTTCATGGGAATCCTTTTGGCCTACGGCATCTTCGCCCCTCTCTCTTCGGCCTTAGAAGCGCGGGTGCGGGGTGAGAGCGCCTACATGGCCTGCATTAAATGCGCCCTGCTGTCGTTTGCGCGTGGCGATGCACCTCTAACGGCGGTGGAGTTTGCGCGACGTAATATCGAGCCGTCTCTACGCCCCTCCTTCACCGAAATGGAGCAGTACGTGAAGAATTTAGGCGGCGAAGAGCAGCGCTTGGCAGCCTAAAGCTGGAAATGGAGACGGAACATGGCCTTGAATGAGAACGATGCAAACCCCATTGTCATTCGCATTGTGAAGAAAAAGCGGGGTGGAGGCCATCACGGCGGAGCGTGGAAGGTGGCCTACGCCGACTTTGTAACCGCCATGATGGCTTTCTTCCTTGTGATGTGGATTGTGGGACTTAGTAAGCCGATTCGGGAGGCCATCGCCGCCTATTTTCGTGACCCCACCGGCTTTATGAAAACGGCGCACGGCGGAAAAAGCCCTTTGGCCGATCAGCCTCAAATAAAACAGGGCAAGCCCGCACCGCTCATCCCACAGGATGGAGGTTTTGCGGCAAATGCAACGGTTAATGTGGATTTTCAAAAAGTAAAGCAGGCCATTCTAAGTCAGATCATGCGCACACCCGAACTAAAAGGCCTGCGCGATAGCATTGAAATTCACCTCACGCCGGAAGGCCTGCGCATTGAGCTAATGGAGAAGACCCCTGCACTCTTCTTCGATACCGGCAGCGCTCGCTTGAAGCCCCGAACGATAGAGCTGTTGCGAATTATCGCCCATCAGTTGAGGAAGCTCAGCAACCCGATAATCGTAGAAGGGCATACCGACGCACGCCCCTATGGCACGCTCTATGGCTATTCGAACTGGGAGCTTTCCACCGATAGGGCCAATGCAGCCCGCCGCGCGATGGAGGAGAACGGGTTGCGGCCACGACAGGTGTTGGCCGTTCGAGGCTATGCCGACCGCAAATTGCTAGACCCGGCTCACCCCTATAGTTATGTGAATCGACGGGTTTCTATTCTCGTTGCCTATACGGCTAAGGGCGTGTAGGACGGCTTGTTGGCCATTCGTTCCGCCTTGTACGTATAAAATAAACGAAAGCCGATTTTGGGATGGAAAGGAAAGAACTTGGAATCGTACGATCTGGTGGTTATTGGGGGCGGTTCGGCAGGGCTAAAAGCGGCGCGCCTTGCCGCACGAATGGGTAAGCACGTTGCGGTTGCGGAGGCGCGAGAGACCGGAGGCGAGTGTTTTTGGGCCGGATGTGTGCCCACAAAGGCGCTGCTGCGGGCCGCACAGGTCTGGAAGCAGGTTACCCAAACGGCACCCTATGGCATCCATGTAAGGGTGGATCGAGCCGACTTTGCGGAAGCGATGGCCTATAAAGCCCGCAAGATGCGCGAGGTTGGCGGTGACGGGCCGCCGGACGCCGGGCTTTCTAAGTGGGGTGCGGCCTTTTTCCCGGAATATGCCTCTTTTGAGGAGCCTCACAAAATTCGTGTAGGGAAAAAGGTGGTTCATGCGGAACAGGTGCTCATCGCGACCGGAACGGTTCCTGCCATTCCGCCGATATCGGGCTTACAAGAGACCGGTTTTATAACCAATAGAGAGGCTGTGGGCTTGACAAGCCTTCCCAAGCGACTGGCCGTCATAGGGGCAGGGCCGATCGGTCTGGAGTTTGCTCTTCTCTTCAGGCGCTTCGGTGCCGAGGTCACCGTGCTGGAGCGTCTGCCTCAGGTGCTGCCCCGAGAGGATGTAGAGATTGCAGAGCGAGTGGCGGTCTCGTTGCAGCAGGAGGGGATACGCCTGATTCTATCGGCCCATGTGGAGTGCGTTGAACGATGTAACGGGTCTAAATGCCTTCATCTCTCCTCCCCAAACGGTGCGGAAGAGATATACTGCGACGAGATTCTCGTGGCCGCCGGACGATGGCCGGCCGTTGAAGAGCTGAACTTGGAGGCCGCCGGACTTGCGATTGAGCAAAACGCTCTGCCGGTAGATGCCTATCTGCGAACCCGCGTGCCTTCCATTTGGGCTGCAGGCGATGTCACCGGAAGCCCTCTGTTTACCCACGTGGCAAGCTATGCGGGGGGCGTGATGGTGCGTAACGCATTTGCCAATGCGAACGAACCTGTAGACTATTCGGTAACTCCGCGGTGTACCTACATTGACCCTGAGGTGGCGAGTGTGGGACTAACCGAGCAGGAGGCCCTTTCTGCCGGTTTGAAGATTAAAGTGGCCCGCTTTGACTATGCCGATCTCGATCGAGCTGTTCTGAGCAATACACCAGAGGGTTTGGTGAAACTTGTTGTCGAAGAGACGAGTGGGCGTATTTTAGGAGGTCATATCTTCGGGGAGCACGCCTCCAGCACCATCGCCGAGATCGCCGTCTGTATGCGTAATGGTCTGCCTATTCAGGCCATCACCCAAACCATGCACGCCTATCCCAGCTTCCCAGAGGCCGTTGAGGCAGCAGCCTCGCAGTTCTAGAGTGCGGGTAGTGTAACTTTCGGGGTCACAGAGCGTCTCAAAAAAGCGTATTTAAATATAGAAAACCCCGTTACCGCCGTCTAGAGCCATGCGCCGAATGTTTCCACAACCATACATATCGCCTGTCGTGCAGAGCTTGAGGCGAACCGTCGCCATCGCCTTGATTGTTGCGGCTTGTTTGGCGATAGTGGGGCAGAAGGCATTTGCCCAAACGACCGGCACGTCTACAAGTCCCCTCTCGGTACGCATTATGGATGCATCGGGAGCCATTCTTCCTGCAGGCTCTCGGTTCGATGCGAAAAACGACCTCCAAACCGACCTTATTCTTGGGCAGAATACCGTGGGGCCGTACCGGCTATCCTGGCGAAATGCGGTACAAGGCTCCGAAATGGTGGTTGTAGATGGCCGTCTGTTACAGGCAGGCCGAGACTATACGATAGACTGGTCTTCAGGGGTTATCCGCTTTAGCGTGCCGTTGCCGAGTGGGGAGCTTGCCCGAGTGACGTATAGTGTGAACACGCCGACAGCGGTACGTGTGCTCTCGGCGAGCTACGTGCCGCTACAATGGAACTTCTGGCAAAACGATAACGGGTTTCTTAGAATCTCTTCATTGCTACGTGCCGGCGATAGTCCTGCATCACCGAGTGCATCTGACCCACGGACTTACAGCGCCCTGCAGTTTCAGGATCGTTTTCATCTTCTGCCCACCTCCGATCTCACAACAGGCCTCTTTTTAGATATGCACGGGCAAGACTGGCTTCGGCGCAGCGGTTTTCTGCTCGATAGCACGGCTACGATGCGCGGTGCCAGTTTTGGGCTTTCGTATCATCGTGCAGGAACTCTCTTTGCGCAACAAGGGATTACCGGGCTAAACCCCGGTCAAGAGATAATGGGGTTGACGGGCACGCTCACGCCCCTACAGTCACTTGCCATTCAACTTACAGCCCGTCAAACCGATCAGCTAGCTGCTGAGAGTGCAAACAGCCTAACGGATAACGTGAACACGTCAGACCGATTGCTCTCCGCTGCCATCAGTGCCAAGCTGCCGCAAAACGGCCAACTGGCTGCAGGTAGCGCTTTAGAGACCGTGGCGAACGCGCATGGGGGGACCTCAACACTTCATAACATGGTGTCGCTATCTCATCCGCTCGCACCGACCACCAATGCAACGCTTCGTTTTGATGCCCTTTCTACGGCTCCGTTAAAGGCGTCGAGCGGCGCAACCTATACGCAGAGCGCCGGGATAGATGTTGCGGGAAGCCTGAATTCTGGTATCCATTTCGATACCGCTTTTATCAATCGGTTAACCCCTGCCGGCTTTGCAAATGATCAGAAGGTGAGTTTGAGCGCCGGCATACCGATTGATAAGAACCAGGCGCTCAAAGTAGACACGCTTTATGAAGATGTTCTAGGAAACACGGGGGCACAACGCAATCGTTCCCTCTTGCTTCAGGCCCCATTGCAGGGGTTGCGCGCGCAACTTTCTAGCGGCGTGGAGTATACGGGAACACCCACAAACAGGGCGTTGGTTGGACTGTTTGATCTGTCCGCACAACCTACGAAGGGATTGCAGTTAATCGGAACGGTGCGTCTGAGGGATATGCGTCTCCACACGGGCGCTCCGGCACCCGACAACGTAAATACCTATGGGGTTCAGTTGAGCTATGCACCCCTCGCTCAGCTACAGCTTACCGGCGCTCTCTACTACAATCCGGAGCAGAATGGCCAATTACAACAGGTTCAACGAGAGGATTTTGGGCTGCAAACGCGGGTCGGTCTCTTAATGTTACAGGCGCGGTTGGGGCTATTGCACAATCTGCTGAACCCAAGCCGTTCCGATACGGCCAACTTCAGTTTAGGTTTCAACCTCACCCCCTGGGATAGCCTGACGACGGGGTTGCAAGCCCAGAACCTCTTCGGGGGGCCGAACTGGGCGCGTACCTACCTGTTAAGTTTCACGCATCACTTCAACTCGGTCTTCGATTTCTCCCTTTCCGGCTCCATCTCTTATAACGGCGCCTTAGGGGCGCAAGCACAGCCACAATATGCGGCCCAGGCGCAGCTCGGTATTCATTTCTAAACTCTGGGCGATTAGCCTGCCGATCCTTTCTCTCTTCGACCTGCAGTTGCAGCAGCACCCACCCCCCTGGTGGGCCGCCGAGCCACTTCAAAACATTTACGGGAATTTTATGTTGCTGTAATTCGGTTTGTAGATGATGTTGCCACGTATCGGCGGAGGTGATCACGTCTACTCTACCCATGCTTAACGGAACCGTTTTGGTAAGCCATGGCAGGAGGGGTAACTCCTTATGCTCATAGGGCGAGTAGTTGGCATAGAAAAGCATGGAGGGGCGCCTGGGGATAATGTGATAGTAGACGATGGGAATGCCGCGGGTCGCATCGTTATTGGCGTCTTTGGCGAGCTGCTGGTAGGGGTCTTGAACGTAACGTGCGGCATCGTGATAGCCCACGGTATATCCCAGAAGCATGATGAGCGTCATGGTAAGCGCAAGAACGGTGACACCTAGGCGAAACGCCCGCTTACGAAAGCACAACAGCGCGAGCAGCGTTCCTAGTGCTAATAGGGTCGTTAGTTGCCGAGCAAGCGTTGCAATAGGAGGCGCAATGGGGGCGTTGCGAGGGACAAAATGGGGGCCTAGGAGGGCGGCTAGTAAGAGAAGGAGGGCGGTGATGAAAGCGGCCAAAGCGCCGCGCCGGAGGGTTTTAGCAAAGGATGCATTTGGGTGCGCGAAGCCGATATCGAGCCACCTGCCGGTGAGAATGGCTGCAGCCGGGTAGAGTGGGGCGATGTAGGATGGGAGTTTGGCGGAAGCGAGAGAAAAGAGGACGAACACCGCCCAGAACCAGACAACCAAGAAGCGCTCGTGGCGTCGGTGGGAAGCCCATAAATCTTGAATAGAGAGGACTGCAGGAGCAAAACAGGCCCATGGGAAGAACCCAATGAGGAAAAAGACAATGTAGGTAGGCAACGGCATATCATGCACTTTGTCGAGGCCACGGAAGCGCCCTAGGTGTTGACGCAAAATGTACTCTTGAAACCATGTGTGCCCAAGCTCATCTCGGCCTCCGGCTTTCCAGATGAGGTAGTGCCATGGC
>NZ_DATGLN010000159.1:0-24081 GCF_035294165.1 Chthonomonas sp. | reverse complement strand
AGGAGGGTGGGCCATAATAGCTTATAGCCGAACTGCGCCCCCACAACCGAGTAGGTGCCTATGCCGGCCGGGTCGTTATCGGCAGCGCCGGTAATTAGCCCGGGGCCGAGGCTCTTCCAAAACGGTTTTTTCTCACGAATGTCCGGCTCTTCTACGCGAGCGTTCACCACATCTTCCCGGTCGGCCATGCGCTCTTCGCGGGCTTCGGCCGATGCCGATGGGCTTGGCTCAGGTAGATTTACCGGCTCCTCATTCATAAAATCCTCATTCATAAAAGCTGCCCTCCTTGTTTATAAAGTTACACCAAGCGACCCCTGCTTTGAAGCGGGACGTTGATAACACCGTGCCCCTTCGAGAAATAGAAACCCCGCTAACGCAGTCCTCAATGGGAGGTGTTAGCGGGGTGGAATGTTCTTTTAGTAGGTTCCTGTGTTGCGGTTGGTTAGCAAACGATAGATTTCGAAGATAAGCCACAGAAGCAGCGCCGCCTCGATAATAACGAAGAGGATGCCTCCTAAGCCCGCAAACACACCGACAACCAGCTTCCAGATCACTACCGCGATCACGATAGCGACGATAAGCATCAGTATGCGATACATTGTGTTCTCCTTTTTGCCTCGATACTTCTATTTACAGGCGTCTACATGTTGGACGACACCTGTATTTGTGATGTTCCGTGGCTTTTGAAGAACTGGAGAACGGGAGACTAGAGGGTTCCTGCGTTTCGACCGGTCAGCAGCCGATAGACCTCGAAAATGAGCCATATCAGCAGTACGGCCTCAATGATGAGAAAAAGGATGCCTCCGAAACCGGCAAGCACGCCGACTACCAACTTCCAGATCACGATCGCTATGATTATAGCGACGACCAACATCAGGATGCGATACATAGGTTTTCTCTCCTTTCGAACTCGTCACTTCACTGTGCGAGTATCTTCTCTTACTAGACGTATTCAACGGTGAAAAGGTTCCACAGAGACTTTTTTCATTTCTCAAATAAGCCACGATACGCCATTTATGGTAAAATATTAACATAGTGTTTTCCTCAATAGCGTTCCTGAATGGCCTCATATTATGAGAGGTCAAATCCTTATAAGGAGAAGAGAAACATGCGACGCCAAGCTATAACCAAGCTCATCGCTCGTTATTGCCGTTCCCAACGATGCATTCTCGCTATTGGGTTCACCCTACTGTCCTTGTTAATGGTGACCCGGTGTAAGGCTCAGGAACCACCTCGAGCCATGAACCTTAAGTTTCAGGCCGAGATCGCCGAAAACGGCAACGCCCACATCTACGCAACGATCACCTTCAGCCCACCGTCTTATTATGATGTTATTAAAACGGTCTATCCCGACCTCTATCTTCTGTTTCGCGACCTCATCTCCAACAACCACGCAAGTTGGGAGGTCAACCGAAACACGGTTAAGATCACCGGAGACGACGCAAACCAGGCTATCCACATGAGCGGCGAAGTTCTGGGGTTTTCTGTATGTCGTGATCAACGGTGGGAAATCTCCTTAACAAAAGGGGAAAACTTGGTAACCCAAGTAGGTAACAAGCTCTATACTACTTTCTCTCAAGTCGAAGCAAATGGGGTGTTGGCCACCGGCACCGGCACCTATATCCTCCCATCCAGAGCAAGTGAAGTCCACTTCGATGCGGGCAATAAGCTAACCTATCATATTCCACTGCCCCGCTACTCCGGTAAACCACAACTTCAATACAACCTCATCTACCACGAACAGATCATGTCGTGCGTCTACAAAATCTATGCGGATCCAAGCCTTGAAGGGGGACGGTATTGGGTCGCCAAGTCCGTCGTCACCAACACCGGCAACGCCCCTATGTACGACGTAAAAATCTACTACAGTCTTGGTGAGTATGCCGATGAATGGACGCCGGAGCCTTATTCCGTTATTCTGCCCGGCGGCTCGGTGGTAGACTGCTACTATCCTCTTATCTCTTCAAAAGTGGCGACCTTCAAAACCGAAAACCCCGCGCATCTTACCGTTCGCTGCATTTATAAGGATGCAGCCGGACACGAGTATGAGGAAGACCACACCAAGCTTGTTACGATTACGGGCATTAACCAAATTGTCTCTTCCTATCTCACCGCCGCGGATCGACAGCAGGTGAACCCCGTCGGCGCCTGGATGGACATGACGAACAACATGCCCCTTATTGCCACCTATGTCACCAAAACAGACGATCCGGTAAAACAGCTTGCCGGCTGGATCAGCAGCACCGCTGGAGGGGTGGCGGCTACCAACAGCGACAAAGACGCCCTCACCTGGCTCAAGGCCGCCTACGACACGGAAGTCGCCAATAATATCGTCTACCAAACCCCTTCTGGCTTTTTGGATGGCACCCAGTTCGTTCAGGACATCAAGTTTCCGCGCGACACCTTAATGGCAAAATCGGGCACCTGCATTGACCTTGCCATTCTCTACGCTTCGCTTGCCGAAGCGGTGGGGCTACAAGCCTACCTCATGGTCGTTCCCAGTCACTGCTTCCCCGTTATCAAACTCCCAAAGAGCGGTCAGTTGATAGGGGTGGAAACAACCGGCCTGCGCGGTGGAGATAACGCCGTGGGCTTCGCCGATATCGTCAAGTTGGGTACGCAAGAGTTTGTAGAGCACCTTAAGGACGGGAGATACCATCTTGTAGACATTGATGAGAAACAGGGAAAAGAGCATATCACCCCGCCCGACCTTCCGCCGGTCGGCCCCGATTTCCTCACCAAGTGTGGCATCCAAGAGGTGCACTATGTTGCCGGTGGTAGAGAAGAGAACCCACCAGAGCAAAATCCGCAACAGCCCAACCCAAACCCGCCCAACGTTGCCAACCCTCCCGAACTGGCGAACCCGGTTAACGCAAAAAGCTATAGCGGAACGTGGAAGGGGTATTGCGGCAACAAAGCCCTCACCATGCATATGAGCGACGACAACGGCGTAGTGAGCGGCGATCTCAACATAACCCTTCCCGATGGCGAGCTGTTCCAAGCCGATTTCCGCAACGCCCACGTAAAGAACGGCGAGATAGAAATCTACGCGCGGGGCACCTACAACGGTCATCCTGTCTCCGTGCATATGAAAGGCAGGCGAGAAGGCGGAAAAGTATCGGGCAGCATCACCCTCATCGATCGCGGGCCGTTGGATGTTCCCGTTGGGTCGCACACATTCGTTTGGAAAATGGTCTGTGTGGATACCGGCGATAGCGACGGCGGCAAATAGTTGTTTTTGAAGCCCGACTGCGCTCTAGAGGCCTCCAACCAAACGGCCTCTAGAGCTTTTTGTTTTCGTCCTTTATCTCCTGCGCAGAACGGCTCTGGCCCTACAGACCTGCAGTTTCATGCCAATGGTTCTCTACGCCCAATGATTTTCTACAGAGAAAGGGCTATAATGCATAGGCAGAAGCGTGAAGACGACGCTTTTTAGCCACCTCAACATCCAGTTCTGTTGCGACATCTTCTCCAGGAACAATTCGCAACAGCCTGTCCGTCATAAAAATGGCAATTTCAAAAACTACACAAGTAAAGGAGTAGACGAATGAAGAAGACACTGTGGACAACGGTGTGTGGTGCCCTTGCGTTGGCTATGGGCACGGGGGCCTGCTATGCCCAGCGTATGGTGCCGGTAGGTAACATTCCCGAAATCTCCGACAAGTCCCCTACCTGGTGGGCCATCTCCGGCTATGAGATCGTGCATATCACCCAAAGCGATGGGCGTTTAACACCCATCATGCGCACCGAACTGTTCGATGCACGCACCGTTGAGATTCTCTCGCGCACGCAAGTCCCTCCCTTGAGCGCCTCCGACGTAAAGGCCGTTGGCAACGCAGTGCTTGTGCGCGGCTATCTTCTGATGCGTGTGACACCTCAAGATGCGCGCGCAGAAGGAACGAGTGTGACCGCCTTGGCGAAACAGTGGGCAGCCTCTGTGGCACATGTTCTGCCGCGCATCGCTCCAACACCGAGCCGCTTCGGAATCTAGTCTCTTCTTTCATGAAAACCCGAGGGATGTCACTTTATGGTGACATCCCGATTTTAGCCTCAAAAGGTAATCCAAAAAGCAAACCCAACCTCAGCCACCCTAAAATCTTTTGCATACCTATTCGCATTTCGAGTTAAATTGCACGATCTTCTCCCAATTTGATGTGCCATCGGCGTTCGCAAAGTCGTTTAACAGATCGCGCGTGAAACGATTCACCGCATTGGCCCACTCTTGCTGATAGCGTTCCCGCTGCTTATCGGGATAATCGCGCATCAGGCGCATCAGCTTAAGGTAGAAATTCCACTAACTCAGCAGCTGTTCGCAGACCAATAGCACGCATGAGATAGGGATTTTTGCGTTTAAGAACCTCTTTTAAGCGGAGCCGGGATAGATTGGCTATTCGCCTGCTATAGAACTCATCGAGACACTTGCGAACGAGGTCCTCTAATTCACTTGGATCCATAAAAGGTCTCGCTCTCTCCTATCGTGTACAGATTCGGTTCCGCTGCCTCCTTGGCTACGCGCTCCTGGGCTAGGCGCACATACTCCTCTTTAATTTCGATCCCGATATATCGGCGATCCAAACGAACACAGGCAACCGCCGTTGTGCCAGAGCCGATAAAAGGGTCTAATACCACGTCGCCCACCTCGGTAAACAGCTTGATGAACCAGGTAGGCAGTTCCACCGGAAACGTGGCTGCATGGTAGCGATTATAGCATTCGGTGGCCATGTGGAGCACATTATCTGGATAAGCAAACTGACGCCCAATCCAGTTGGCGACCCGCTTGCCAAAACCGCTACCGACCTGAGAGGTGAACCGGGTGAGATCGTTCTCCCCCAACTTCTTGAGACGCTCATGTCTCCAATCCCCCGTCGGCACCATCACAGCTTCCTGGAACATTTTGAATTGGCGCTGCTTGGAAAAATGGAGGAGGCGTTCCCATGCATCCCTAAAACGATTAGGCCATTTGCCCGGATAACAGTTCTTTTTGTGCCAGATATACTCTTCCGTCCAAAGCCACCCCTGCTTGCGCATTGCAAGGATCAGTTCTAGCACATAGGTGTGGCGTTCACCGCCAACCACGCGCTCCTTAATGTTCAAGACAAAGGAACCGCTCGGTTTCAAAACACGCTTCAACTCGGCCGCAATAGGAAGAAACCATTCCACGTAGTGGTCAGGATGAATGCCACCATAAACCTCCTTACGCTGATCGGCATAGGGCGGCGAGGTAATGATGAGATCGATGCTCTCATCGGGTAGCTGCCTCAACAGATCGCGACAATCCCCGTGGAGAATGCGATTCAGGAAGGGAGTAGATGGAGTTTCCTCTGCCTCGTACATACTTAAAAGTATACCAGCTACCAGGTATAGGAAGCCGATTCTAACTTAGGAGGGAGCGCCCTGCTCCGGAAAATCTTGCTGTTTTCTAGGAACTCCAGGATTGGGTTTGATGGAACGGTGCGGAGGGGAAGGGTGTCGGCGCCCCATGTCACCTCGAAGTGAAGCTGAGAGGTCTTCTCGCTTCATTCTCACTGAGGGGAAGGCGTGAGCCTTGAAGAGCCGATGATGCGACTGTCCTTTTGATCCGAAGGTGAGATGAACACCTGTCATTTCGAGCCGAAGGCGAGAAATCTTAAGTTTCAATGCCCTCACGGCTCTAGAGCCAGTCAACATAGTAAGCCTATCTTGCTCGCCCCCTATCCCGGCCTTTCCCCCGATTCGGGAGGTGCTAGCGCACGGCAATGCAGCGGCCAGGGAGATAGGTGATGAAGGAAACGACACAGGCCGCAAAGGCGCCGTCCGCGAGGACGCCCACCGCGAGGTGCCCCTCTCCCAAATTGGGGGAGGGGAAGGACGCCCTGCCCCAGAAAATCGCAAGATTTTCTGGGGACCCCAGCGTCGGCCTTGAGGGGCGGGGGGGCTGTAGAAGCAGACAGCAACGCGCCACACCGATAAAGATCGTGCCTTATCTGGTTTCCGAATAGGCCGTTTTTTGATCTCCCGGCCTAAAGCTCTCAACGAGCTTATCTAGCAAGAGACGACGGACATCGAACGCCGCATCGGAGGTGCGTCCACTCACCACGTAGCCCATACCATCATGTACAAAGGCGAGAACAATCGACTCGATGCGACGGCCGGCCGGGTCGGTAGCCTCGAAGACAAGCCTTACTGCCGGTTCTCCACAAAAGGTGATCGAGTCGCGCGAGATCGTTTTGATATTTTTATAGTGCTGGGGGATATCGGCTTCGACATCCTCCATCAGCGTTTCGGCTGTCTTGTTCGATGCGGACAACATGGCGACCCCTAGGCGCTCGATGCTATCCTCTTCAGGCTGAAAAAAGACCAGACCATGAGGAACGCCGTCCGGTGTTCTTATCGGATAGGCTTGCCAGCCTTTCACATAATCCACCGTCCAATCCTTCCCGGCACGATATACCGCCAATGGCGGCATGGTAAACACTTTCACCACCACGGAATAGCGGGTATGCAGCCTCTGAACGGCCGGTTTGCCGGAGCCGGGCGGGTTGTTTACATGATAATAGTCGTCAAGAACATAGCGCGTTGTGTGAAGAGGACGGTCGGTAACCTGTGTTTTGCCTGTAACAACCACCCCTTTGCCGAATCGCCCTCCCGAAAGCACCACCTTATCGCCGGTGATATACCACTCTAGCTTGACAGTCTGCCCCTTTACAACTACTGTGGGGGTTGCCACAATGCCCTGATCGGCCCAAGCGAGCGGTGCGGAAAGGATGGGAGCGAGACAGAGTAGAAGCAGTGTTTGAACTTTCATGAGCGTGTTTCCTTACACAAAGAATCTTCCGAGCGAGTAGTTAATAGTACTACTTCAAACGCCGTAGCGCACGTGATGTGACAGGCGCTAGGTCTGACCTCCGCTGTCTCTTCGTTTTACCATGAGGGCCGAAGCTTGATCAAGCGGTTTCAGCACGATCTCATCAATGTTGACATGGGGTGGACGCGTTGCCGCCCAGACTACCGCATCGGCGACATCCTCGGCCGTTAGGGGTTTAAGGCCCTGATAGACCCGTGCCGCGCGTTCCACATCGCCCTTAAACCGCACGAGGCTGAACTCCGTTTCCACAAGCCCTGGAGCGATCTCGGTAACCCGAATGGGGCGTCCAAGCCACTCCATACGCATAACCTGTGTTATGGCACGCACGGCAAATTTCGCTGCATTGTAGCCCGCACCGCCCGGATAGGGTTCGCGCCCGGCAATGCTGCCGATATTGATAACATGCCCGGCACCGCTTTCTTCAAGCTTTGGCAACAGCTCGCGGGTCATGCGCATCAACCCGAGCACGTTGGTGCGGAACATCTGTTCCCAATCCTCATCCTTTGCCGTTTCGATTGGGTCTAGCCCTAAAGCGCCTCCGGCGTTGTTAACCAGTAGGTGAACCTGTTCTACATGGCTGCAGAATTCACGGATACTTTGAAGGTCGGTTACATCGAGGTAGAAGCAGCGGGCGCCAAGTGGCTCACCCACTTGCTGCAATTTTTCCAAACGTCGAGCGCCCAGAATGAGCGCAAAACCGGCCCGATGCAGGGCCGCAGCCGTCGCCGCCCCTATCCCGCTGCTTGCGCCGGTAACGACGGCGACCCTTTTTTCACGATCGTTTTCCATGGCCTACAGTTCGGAAACAAGCTGTGTTAGCGTAATGAAGCGAGCCCCTTTCTGTTTAAGATAGGCGATCACGTGAACGAGATTTTCCCGATTATCCACGCAATCCGTCATTCCCAAAACCAAAATGTCGGAGAGAGTGAGGTGGGCATCTATCACGGATTTAAGCGCGTCGAAGCCCTGGTCAATATAGCCGCGCACACCGTTCACATGGGCTACCGGAGCGATCCACAGTTTGGCCTCCCCCTTCTGATAAGGATGGGTATAGGAAGGATGGTAAGGGGAACGAGGGGTATCTTTGGGCAGCTCGGCGCTAGAGCCGGGGGTCGAGTCGATCAGGATTCCGATATCCTCTAACGCTTTAATGTCGCCGGCCT
The DNA here is from genome assembly GCF_035294165.1 of Chthonomonas sp. GTDB lineage: Bacteria > Armatimonadota > Chthonomonadetes > Chthonomonadales > Chthonomonadaceae > Chthonomonas. The sequence goes on along the minus strand of NZ_DATGLN010000159.1, from coordinate 16,074 downwards.
CCAAGTCGCCGTTGGCAGCGCGAAACGCAGTCGGTTTTATGGAAAACTGTTTTAGGATGTCTTTGCCCACACGGATGAGGTCACCACGGTCTACAGTGTTGGAAGCGCCGGTATCGAAACTGAGGAAAAGCCCAAGCTCGTGCCAAGCGGGAATGCGATGTAGGTATTCGTTGTGGTAGAGTTTCACGTTGCTCATGGGATCGTGCTCACTCACACCAAGCAGCCACGTGCAGGGGACAACGGCCTGTTCGGTGGCCTCCACAATGCCGGAAACATAGCATTTGCCATTGAGAGCACAGGTGCAATCTACGGTAAGCACGACAATGGGTCCTGGCATTTTTCTCTCTCCTTCAGGGTAAGGATGGACTTTCTGGCACTCGATGCGAACGCCGGAGGGCTTTCCTCGGCATTCCTGGCTTTTGTTCACCACCGGCTTTCAAGAATCCTTCTTTTTGCAGCTCTGCCTGATACCGCCCTTTCCTAAAGAAACTCATCTCTGAGAGACCTGCCCTAACCGCTTCCAAAAATCGTACACGACACCAAAACCACTCCCATCCGCCCTGAGCCGATACACTACCCCCTGCCCACCAATCCCTCCTCCCTCTGTCACCCCATACAACCAACCCCCACTCAACATCACCAATCCACCTAAACCGGTCCAGCCCTCCCTATCTACCCCAAAACTATGCAATACCCTGTAACCCTCTCCACCTAAACCCAACACAAACACACATCCCCCACCTAAACTCCCTCCCTCACTACAGACCCCATACAACTTATCCCCCAATAACAACAAGCTCCCTACCGCATGAGAACCCTCCACACCTCCCTTCAATGCGTGCAAAACCCTATAACCACTTCCGTCCGCCTTCACCCCAAACACCACTCCCGCCCCATAAACACCCCCTCCATACGTCACCCCATACAACCAACCCCCTACACCCAACACCAATCCACAATAAGGATGGCTCCCATCCCCATTCCGCCCTAAACCGTCCTCCGCACCAAACTCATGCAACACCCGGTATCCACTCCCATCCACCTTCATCCCAAACACCACCCCATTCCCATAAACACCCCCACCACTCGTCACCCCATACAACCAACCTCCCTCTCCCTCTACCAACTTCACCAACAACGGATAGGCTCCCTCCCTCCCCCCAAACGAATGCAACACCTGAAAGCCGGTGCCATCCTCTCGTATCCGATACACCACCCCTTTGCCGTACGGCCCTCCTTCCTCCGTCACTCCGTAGAGCCATCCGTCTTGGGTGGGGAGGACACCGGCATAGGGCAGGGCGCCATCGGGGCCGGAGAAGGCATGGAGGAGGTGGAAGTGGGAGCCATCGGTTTGGAGGGTGAAGAGGGTACCGTCGCAGGCGGGTCCTCCTGTGGAGGTGGTGCCGAAGAGGTGTTGGTGGGCATCTTGGGCGAGAGGGGCGAAGGGGAAGGCGCCGTCTTGGTTGGAGAAGTCGGGTTGGAGGGGAGTGAAGGAGTGGAGGACACGAAAGCCGGTGCCGTTTGGAGAGAGGGAGAAGAGAAAGCCGGGGTTTTGGGAGCGATGGAAGGTGGCGGAGGCATAGAGGCGTCCGTTGGCCGCGTAGAGGAGGGGATTAGGATGGAAGGGCTGGTCGAAGGTGATGTCGTAGAGGAAAGCAGGGTCGAAGGGGAGGTTGGGTTTGGTGGTCTGTTTGGAGGGGGGTATCACGGTAACGCTGGAGAGGAGGGCGAGGGCAATGGGTCGCAGGGCAGCAGCCAGCTTGGGAGATTGGGGCAGTTGGCAGCCCACTGTGAGAAAAGACGGATTATCTGTGATGTCGAAGCGTCCAGTCTCAACGTAAAAAAACGCGGAGACATCATCGGCATAGTCTACAAGACCCGGCAATCCGCCTACAGGGTGGAAAGGATAAATCCACATGTTGCCGACCTGCCTTCCCTCGTTAGCTAGATAACTCGCATTGCTGACCCAAAGACTTATTTGCAGCTTTTCCTCTTTCTTCACATGTGGCTGGTTAGGCTGAACGAGAAGGAGTGGTACTGACTTAAACCATCCCGATTGAGCACCTTCCGGCCCGCCAGCCTCCGCATAGCCCCCGGTGTCTTTGACAACAGCCCAGCCTTTAGGCAGCGTCAGACGGATTTGGCGGCCTAACCAGTATCCCACAGGAGGAGTGTAGTAGGAGGTTCCTTCCGTATCCGGTATGGGAGGCTTAGAAAGCCATGTGGGAGGTGGTGAAGGTTTTGCCTCCTCACGAAGGCTGCTTCCGACGAACTTAAGCAACGCCAACTCCTGCAGGGTAGGAGGCCGTAAAATGGCGTTAAGGCCTTTAACAGGTTCCGGAACACCCAAGAGAATGACGGGATAGTAAGGGTGGTCAAAGAGAACACTCTGCCCCTGTTTTGGGGGAACATCGAGGTTGAGAAGACAGGAAAAATAGATACCAGAAAAGAGAATACTTTGTTTCGTGCTGTAGTGTCCATCGGTAATCCACCATCCTTTCAGCCCAGAGTGGGTGCTAAAAGGATGGCGACGAAAGTCCTCCCAATTCAAGCCATTACGTAGATACCAACTCGAAGTAATGGAAAGAAAAAGACGGGAGTTGGAGGATGCGTTTGCCTTGTTAACGGTAAGGAGGATGCCCCTTGTATCCCAGTAGGGATAACCGCTAATTTTTCCTGTAAGCGAGATGGGTAGAGAGATGGGAGTATTTCCTGTGGTGGTGGCTTTAACGAGTTTCCATCCGGGGGGCAAGGTAAAGACAAGGCCATGGTTATCAAGCCAGGGCGAGGGAGGAATGTAGTAGAGATTAGGCCGAACCGTAGCCCATCCCTGCAGCGGCAGAATTATACTTAACCAAGTGAGTACGAGAACTTTCCATCGCTGAGGCATTATCTTACCTTTCCTTTATCCTTGAAGATTCACTCACCTTTCACTGGCTTATTCGGTACGCACTTCACACAATAAACATGCGTATTCCAAAGATTGCCGCACTGCGTATCATATCCAACAGGGATATAGATATCTATGCGCCCTGGGCCAAAATTTCCAATATCACAAACTCTACAAAACCATTGCTTACGTTTTTGGGGCGTGTTATCCAAAGTCTCGATGATAACCTCAGCACCTGGTTTACAATTATCCGGATGTCCCTTGGTACCTATCGCACACATACCAGGTTGTGGCCAAGAGGATGGCCACCCGTTACATTTAAGCCTCTTGCATTCTGGCAGATAGGAGTAAGCAGGACTGCCCCCACCATCTCCTCCATAGCAGGTTACACGCACTTCATGGAAACCTGGAGGACAGGAATGTTTGTGAGGCTTCGGGGCACCACGTGATAGGGGAGAAGCAAACAACCCCGTGGGGTCATGGAGATTGACCGGATTGTTCTCTGTGTACCGATACAGGTTGTCACTTACCTCAAACCAAGGGTCCCGCGTCAAAAAACGACCACATCCCCCATCATAATAACGTAAACCCAACAACGTGAAACCTACCTCCCCATCTGTGTAGTAACCCCACTGACCTCCATAGCCGAACGGCTCCCCACTTACCAGGCCAACCCCCTGCCCATAACCGTCGTAAAACGAGCTACTCAACACATTCCCTAAACCATCCATACGCTGACATACATTCCCCAAACCGTCAAACACATAAAACACCTCCCCACTACCCGTATGCCGTGACACGAGGCCATCTGCCCCAAACGTGTTCACCGCCACCACATTGCCCTGCCCATCCAACTCCACTAAGGGCACATCGTTGACGTTCAAATAGTAGGTGCGTACCCCGTTCGCCTGCTTCCAGACCCGCAAACCTTCGCCATCGTAACCGGCTGACCAACTACTGCCCACACCTATCAACCGGTTCTCCGGGTCATAGCTCATCCCTACCCCCTTATACACCACCGGGTTCCCGTCTCCATCATAGGTATTGGCCACGTTCTGGTTGTCTGCATTGTAGGTCTGCCCCACCCCGCGAAAGGTCGTTGGGTTACCCACCCCATCATACCCAAAGCTTTCCGTATAGCCCCCATTACGTGTGGACTGCTCCGACAACGAGAGCGTGCAGACACATCGTAGGGGTAGTGAGAGACAAAAGCCGTGTGAACAGGCTTCATGGAATGAGATTTATTGCGGTTTATGGGGGGGCGATACACGAACTTGCCCTAAGGCGATAAGAGGCGCCTCAAGCCCCATCTGCAACGAGAACAGGGCGGCTGTGGCCAAACTGGCCAGGCGCATTCCCAACGAACGAACCGGTCGGCGTGTCATCTGTCGTTTCTCCTTTCCCTGCTAGGTGAGGGAAGTAGCAGGTGCTAATTTTAGAAGCCGGCTTTCCTATAAAGGGAAGCCACTCGGCCTCAGAAGAGGCCATGACGATAGAGCGGGCTTTCGGGAAGGGTTATGGAGGGGCACCCAATGCAAGCCCTTTTGCCGATGGGGACCGGTTCCAGGCGTCGAGTGGACGTCGGGAGGGTACATCTGTAGAAGATGATGACAAAGATTTATGCGCCTGTCAAGAGGTTGCAAAAAAATTTTTTGATGGTAACAGGAACAAAATGCAAAGAGAGAAGGCCCCTTGAGCAACAGCCCTCTGCCAATGGCTTTGTGGATATTTGGATATGGCCTACAGACCTCCCCACAGCCTCTAAAGCTATCGCGCAAGGTGGGCCACCAAAGCCTCCTTGACAAAACCCTCTTTCAGTAGGTATCATAGCCCACGTTCCTAATCGAGGGGCTATCGTCTAGGGGTCAGGACAGCGGGTTCTCAGCTCGCAAACCGGGGTTCGAATCCCCGTAGCCCTATTTTCGGCTCCTGGTGATAGAGCGTTTTTGTTGTCTATTGACAGACCAAAGGTTTGGTGTTATCATTAAAAGCGTCTCTCAAGACCTCTACCTAAGGAGCTAACACCATGCAACGAAGCCGGCTTTATGCCACCCTTGCCGCTCTCTTTCTGTTCCATATCGGCCTCTTCACCCCCTCCGCAAGAGCCGATTCCCCTACCCTTACCGTAGATGCAAGCCATCCCGGCCCTGCGCTTAGCCCCCTGCAACATGGGGTGTTCTTTGAAGAGATCAACCATGCCGGAGATGGTGGGCTCTACGCCGAGAAGATTCAAAATCGCGCCTTTACCAACGGCACCCTCGCTTGGGCGCCTTGGACGGAAAACGGCGCGGTAGTTCATCTCAACTTGCTGCCGACTTCCAACCCCCAAAGCGCCGCCCACTACCTTGAAGTCCGTGTCGAACGTGGCACCTCAGATGGGAATGCCTGGGGCGGTGTCGCCAACGACGGATATTGGGGCATCGGCCTGCATAAAGGAGAGACCTTTCGCTGCCAGATCGTTGTGAAACTCAGCTCTCGGCTTGCAGGCCCTCTTTTGGTGGCGCTCCATGCTTCCGATGGAACGGTGCTGGCCGAACATCGCTTCACCAACCTCACAACACGCGACAACGATCAGACGCTAGAGTGCCTTTTCCGCTCCCCAAAAGAGGAAGCTCATGCTTTTCTAACTATTACCGCACAGGCTCCGGCCACCTTTGCGCTCCGCTTTGTCTCTCTCTTCCCCACCGATACCTTCGATCATCAAACCAACGGCCTCAGGGCCGACCTTGCCCAAATGGTGGCCGACCTAAAACCCTCCTTTGTGCGTTTCCCAGGCGGCTGCTTTGTGGAGGGCGACATCCTCGCCCATCGCTTTCGTTGGCGCGGCTCCATCGGCCCCCTGATGGATCGCACCCCAACCGATGACCTTTGGGGCTACCAGTGCGACAACGGCTTGGGCTACCTTGAGTATCTGGAGTGGTGCGAAGAGATGCACGCCGAACCGCTTTTTGTGGTGAACTGTGGAATGAGCCACAAGCAGAATGTGCCTCTTGAACAGCTTCAACCCTATATTCAAAGCGCACTCGATGCCATCGAATACGCCAACGGGCCGGTAACAAGCAAATGGGGTGCGCAGCGGGCTAAGGACGGCCACCCGGCGCCCTTCCATTTGCAATATATCGAGATCGGCAATGAGGATGGCTTTGACGATTATGATGCCCGCTTTGCCATGTTCTACGACGCCATCAAAGCGCGCTATCCCTACATGAAGCTCATCGCCGATACCCGCGTAACAAGTCGCCGCCCCGATCTGGTGGATGACCACTACTACGCCTCAACCCTCTTCTTCGTGCGGCAAGCTGCAGCCCTTGATAACTATCCCCGCAACGCGACCCCTATCTACATCGGGGAGTTTGCCGTTACACACGGTGCCGGGCATGGCAACCTCAATGCGGCGCTCGGTGAGGCCTACTTCATGACGGCCATGGAACGCAACGCCGATGTTGTGAAAATGGCCTCCTATGCACCCCTCTTCGCCAATGTGAACAACATGGTGTGGAACCCCGATGCCATCCTCTTCGATAGCCTTCATGCCTACGGCATCCCCTCCTACTGGGCACAGTGGATGTTCTCGCGCAATCGAGGGGATGTGGTGCTGCCTACCACGGTCGAAGAGCCGCCGTCGAGCAACGAGGTGCTCAATCGAGGGGGAATCGGTGTGGCCACATGGGCAACATCGGCAGAATTCACCGATCTGAAGGTCACCCAAGGAGATAAGGTGCTTTGGACGTTAAATTCGCCCGGAGCGTTTCCGCTTACACCGCAAACCGGCCAATGGACTATTGCCGATGGCACGGCGCGTCAGACCGATCTGGGCACCAACCTGCGCGCCGTGGGAGGTGACCCCAATTGGACGGACTACACCTTCTCCTTACGCGCTCGGAAACTGAGCGGGAAAGAGGGCTTTCTCATCATGTTCCATGTACGCGATCAGGATAACTGGTACTGGTGGAACGTGGGGGGCTGGGGTAACACGCACGATAACATCGAAGAGATCGTGGGTGGGGCAAGCACCGAGTTGGCCTATAATGTGCCCAACCACATCGAAACGGGCCGCTGGTACGACCTGCGCGTGCAGGTGCAAGGCAATCGCGTGCGCTGCTATCTCGACAATAAGCTGGAGTACGATATTCGCCTGCCCAACTTGCCGACGCTCGGCGTGGTGACAACAAGGGAAAACAAAACGGGCGACGTGATCATCAAAATGGTGAACCTAAAAGGCGAACCACGCGATGTGCATATACGCCTTAATGGCGTAGGACCGGTGGTCACGGGTGGCTCGGCATGGGTCATGACCGCCTCCTCGCCAAGCGCCGAGAACAGCTTTGCCAACCCGCGTGCGGTGGTGCCGGTGGAGCATTCGGTGCCTAACATCTCTGATCGGTTCACCTACACCTGCCCACCCTGGTCTATTGTCATTCTGCGCATCCATACCCACTTACCGGCAACCGCCGAACAGAGATAGGTATAGGCCGCGCCAACGAGTTGAACAGCTCTGGATATGTTGAGGGAGAGACGCCGGTAAGAACGTCTCTCCCTTTCTAAGGTTTTGTAGATGTTTATAGTTTAGCCCGAATAGATGGGCAGATTCCACGGCCTACGATAGGGTCGTTCATACGACTGCGTATCCCGCCCAACGCGCCCCACGATGTCCATACGCTCCTTGTCCCAGTGCACCGTCTCCCCACCGGCCAGGTAAGACGCATTGATAAGATGACACACGATTGTGGTCTGTGCCATAGAGGCGAGATTAGAGCGGGGCTGTTCGCGTGTTTTGATGCAGTCGAGCCAGTTGCGCATATGGCTGTTGGTGGGTGGGGCCTCCTCTTTGGGCAGCTCGTTGCCCTGTGCATCGCGCACCCGCCACCCGCCGCGCCACACGGTTACCGTATCGCCCCGCTCTCCAACGAACTGCGTGCCATGGTCGGGCAGATCGGGATGATCGCGATCGGTGCGCCAGATCATGACAAAATCGGGGTTTTTAAACCGCATGAGGCCATAAACCGTATCAGGGGTGGTGCGGTCATCATCCGGATAAGCGAGCTTGCCCCCCATACCGCAGACCTCTACGGGCATCACAAGGTCGGTATCCTTGCTCATGGCCAGCAGCCCAATGTCCATCATGTGCACGCCCCAATCGCCCGTCTCGCCGGAGGCGTAGTTATAGAACCAACGCCAGTTGAAGTGCGTGTATTCGGGAATATAGGGCACCATCTGCGCCGGGCCCGTCCAGAAATCGTAGTCGAAGTAGGCAGGCGGGCCTCCGGTAGAAACGTGATGGCCCATCCGGGCATCGTCTGTCTTCCATGCCCGCACCGAGGTAATGCGTCCTATTTTGCCGGCACGCACAAAGGCCACCGCACTCACAAACTCGCGCGTGCTCCTTTGCCACGTACCCACCTGAACCACGCGCTGAAAATGCTTCACGGCGCCGGCCATCGCCTTCGCCTCGCGTATGTCGTGGCTAATGGGTTTCTCACAGTAGGCATCCTTGCCGGCTTCACAGGCATAGATGAGCGGCAGCGCATGCCAGTGATCTGGAGTGCAGATCAGCACGGCATCAATGTCTTTGCGATCGAGCACGCGCCGAAAGTCTTTGTAGGTATCCGGTGCCCGGCGATTTTGACCATCTTTGGCGGTACGCTGCTGGTTTTTCTTTATGACGTTCTGCAGTGTGTCGTTTAAATGGTGCTCATCCACATCGCACAAAGCGGCCACCTCCACGTCCGGCTCATCCATGGCCCAACTCAGGTCTACGTTGCCCATACCTCCACAGCCGATCAGGGCGACTACGATCTTATCGTTGGCAGCAACCCGCCGCGAGACGAGGCGCGACTGCGCCATGGCGGAAGGAGCCTGTGCGGCAAGCCCCAAAGCGGTTAGACCACCGCCCGTGCGCCTTAAAAAGTCCCTTCGGGTCATGCGTTTCATGCAAAGAACCTCCTTTCTTCTCAAGGGAAACAAGTACTATTTCTGCTTCGAAATGCTCTTCTCCTGCCTCTCGATTGCCGAGGCGTATTCAGGTATAGATACGGCTTGGCGAGAGATGCGTCAGAAGATTTTCTGTAGCATAAATAGAGAAATAGAAGCTTTTGGTGCAAGCTGTGAGGTAAACTTCAAATAGAAGCCCTCTTCGAAATCGCATAGCCTCTCCTCTAGTATTGGCTATGCGTAGGCCGAAGCAGTGGCTGTATTTATCGCTTAGGACGAGAAAAAACTTAGAAGGAGGCCGGCCTACAATGAAAGTTGGTATCTTAACCGGTGGTGGCGACTGTCCGGGGCTGAACCCGGCGATCCGCGGTTTCGTGATGAAAGCGCTCGACTATGGGTTTGCTGTCTATGGCATCCGCGAAGGGTGGAAAGGCTTGGTAAACGACCTTGTAGACAAAGAGCCACTCAGTGTGGGTGATGTCGAAGAACTGATCTACAAAGGAGGCACGGTGCTGCGCTCCTCGCGCACCAACCCTTATAAAGACCCCGCCCAACTTCAGGCCGTGAAAACAACCATCCAAAAGCACGGTTTCGACGCCATCGTGGCTCTCGGTGGCGAAGACACGCTCGGCGTTGCCAGCAAGCTTTATAAGGATGGTATTAACACGGTGGGCGTTCCCAAGACCATGGACAACGATTTGAGTGAGACAGACTATACCTTCGGTTTTGATAGCGCCGTGCAGGTAAATGTGGAGGCCCTCGACCGCTTGCGCGATACGGCGCGCTCGCACAGCCGGGTTATCGTGCTGGAGGTTATGGGGCGCCATGCAGGCTGGGTAGCCTTGTACACGGGAGTGGCCGGTGGGGCCGACTACATCCTGCTGCCGGAGGTACCCCTGGACATCGAAGCGCTTTGCGCACAGGTTCAGCGTGCTTACGCACGTAAAGGCTATGCCCTTGTGGTGGCCTCAGAGGGTGTGGAGCTGCCGGAAGAGGGGCATAAAGAGACCAAGGTAGATGCGTTTGGACATGTAATTCTCGGGGAACGCAACGTAGGCGAATGGGTCGCCAAGGAGATCGAAAAGCGCACCGGTTTGGAGACTCGTTCCGCCGTTACCGGCCATATTCAGCGGGGCGGAGCGCCGAGCGCTTTCGACCGAGTGCTGGCTTCGCGTCTGGGTGTGCGGGCGGCACAGTGTGTGTATGAACGTGACTTCGGCAAAATGGTGGCCTTACGCGGTAACGACATCGTGGTGGCGCCGCTGGAAGCCGCCGTGGGCACGTTACGCACCGTGCCGAATGCGCTCTACGAGAGCCTCGTGCCGCTTTTCAATAAGTAGGCAAAAAAAGTGGGTATCGGAAGAAGGGCCAAACCCCGATACCCTAAGAGCAGCGTCTGCACGGATGGATTGTGAAGTGCATCCGCGTGCCTGGAGAAGGCAATGCGTGAATGCAGTTATAAGATACGCCATCTCGCCGCAAACGCGCTGTGACCTATTTCACAAAAGGGGTGTGAAATTTTTCACACCCCCGCTTTTTTGGTCTCAGGGGTGCCGGTAATGCGCCACTACATCGAAGTAGTGGGTGAAGAACGCATCGGGGTTTACGTCGGCTGCCACCTGAATGGGCGAGTTCAGGCCGGAGGGCTTTATGGATGTCTCCCCGAACGAATCGTCGTTGCCGAGCTTCACCTTTACATAGTCGGCAGGCTCAAAGCGACACAGCGTTGGTTCAAACACCACCGCCGCAGCAAGCGGATCGTGAAAGGTAATGGAGTCGGCATGACGAAACCAAACCTCGGCCATATCCGCTACCGGCTTCAGAGGGCCTCCGATCGCATGGAAGCGCTCCTTGCATTCAGCCGCCGGCATACGGCAACGCAGGGTTACATCTAGCCCCACTGCCAGTAGCCGCGGCACCTCCGAGGTAAACACCCGTGCAGCCGACCAGGCATCACAGACAATATTCCATTCGGCTCCTATACGGCCTTGCTCGTCGGGAAAGAAGCGCCCGCCCATCATCACCAACTGCTTGAGCATGGCGGGAATTTCGGGGTCTAAGGCAAAGAGCAGGGCGATGTTGGTGAGAGGCCCTATGGTAAGCAGTGTGATTTCGCCGGGATGCTTGCGAATCGTCTCCCGTAAAAACGCCACCGCCGTATTCTCGCGCGAAAAGCTGCGATGAGGCCAACGACCGAGCGCCTCCGCCTGTGGGGCCTCCGGTTGGCGCTGACTGCCGAGAAAGGGCAAGTGTGCCCCCACATGTATCGGCACCTCGTTGCGCCCGGCCGCCCTGCAGATGGCATCGGCCAAACTCGCACGCTTGTCCGGCTCCCCGGTAACCGTGGTAATGCCCAGCAACTCACACCGTGGATGGCATAACAGATAGGCCAAAGCCACGGCGTCATCAATGTCGGAACCGATGTCGGTATCTAAAAATAGAGGTACGCGCCCCTCCATAGCGTTCTCCTTTTGTGGTTGCGTCTTCGACAAAGCAGAGGCCGCTCCTCCACAGGTCATGACGAGCGTCATAGCGCTCCAACCTACCTGCTGCAACCATTCGCGGCGGCTTATCCTGTGAGGCGGACGACTCTGGCTGCTCATATCGGTGTTTCTATTCGTTAGGCGCTCTCTCCTTTCCTGCCCACTTCCTCCCAAACATAGCCCGACAAGAGGACTGCCTTAAGTTCAAGCCTTTTACGAAATCGCCCCTTACAACCGATATAGCAAGAGGGGAACATCTTAGCAGCAGAAGCCCTTGACTTTTAATAACCCGATTTGCCATAATATCGCCTGTATTAAGTAGACAAAAGACTACTTAATGGCCGTCGGGTATTCCGTAACACAAAGCACCCAGCGCCCCTCCGCCGTGGCCCGCGCTGCCGAAAGGAGACAGAGATGTTGAAGGGGGAAACAACAGAAACCGTTGAGAGCGAGGATACGCCGCAAGAACGACTGCTGATCCATCTAGAGAGCGACTTCGCCGCCGATGGGCAGTTCGGAAAACGGTTTTTGGAAGTCACCGCCACCGAGGTACGTGTGCGGGAGAGCGACGGTGTCGTCTCATTCCACATTCCGGTGGCCGAAATTAAAAGCGCCCGCAACGAGCCGCTCGTCGGCGGCGGGCAACTGGAGATCACCACCCAGGGCGGGGAGATCATTCCCATCATCACCTACTCGCTTACGTTGGCCTCTCGCTTTTCGGAAGCCGCACGGGGCATCGAACAGCTTGCACGTGGGGAACCCCTGCAGATCAACCTTGAGCAGAAGCGATTGCGCTGCGCAAAATGCGGGCGCCTGCTTCCAGAGGTAGATGGAATCTGCCCGGCCTGCATTCACCGCGGACGCACCCTACGCCGTGTGGCCGGCTATCTTCGTCCTTACCGTCTGCAGGCGGTTGGCCTTGCCTTGCTTGGGGTTCTTACCACCACGCTTAATCTTGTGCCGCCCAAGCTGCAGGCGCTCATCATTGACCATGTGTTCAGCACCCATCGCAACTACATCTTCCTGTTGGAGATGGCCGGCATCTGGCTTGGGGTCGTTGTGGCAGCCACATTGGTGCAGATTCTTAACGGGCGCCTCATCGCCTATCTTGCGGGGCATATCGCCGCCGACCTGCGCGCCGCGGTCTATCGCGCCGTGGAGTTTCTGCAGGTGAGCTACTTTGATAAGAAGCAGGTGGGGGCTATTGTTAGCCGCATCACGCAAGACACCGATCGCATCTGGGGGTTTTTGGTAGATGGCATGCCCTTCCTCATCGCCAATGCGCTTATGCTGATGGGCATCGCCTGCGTGCTGTTTTGGATTAACTGGCGCCTCACCCTCGCGATTCTGGCTCCGATGCCGATCGTGGTCATCCTAAGCGCTGCCTTTTGGAAACCGATCAGCCAGATGTTCTTTCGCGTGGGGCAAAAATGGGCGCGCTTCCATACACACCTCAACGAGTCGATCTCCGGCATCCGCATCGTAAAGGCGTTCACGCGCGAGAACACCGAGTTTGCCAAATTTCAGGCACGCAATAGAGAGCTTCGCGATGCAGGCATACAGGCCGATACCCGCTGGTACACGGTATTCGGCGCGATGACGTTCTTCATCGCCTCCGGTGGGCTGATCAACTGGGTTTACGGGGGCTGGATGGTCTATCGTGGACAGATGTCTCTGGGCAACTTCGTAATGGTGAACTCCCTGTTGGGGCTTGTCTACGGCCCACTCATGTGGTTCGGCGATCTCAATCAGTGGTTCACACGCGCCATGGCGGGCGCAGAGCGCATCTTCGAGGTAATAGACGCCGAGCCGGAACCGCACGCGCGAGGTGGCATTCGCCATGAGATCGTGGGTGAGGTGGCGTTCTGCGATGTGCGCTTCGGTTACGACAAGTCGAACCCGGTATTAAAAGGGCTTACCTTCACTGCCAAGCCGGGCGAGATGATCGGTCTGGTGGGCAAATCCGGGGCAGGAAAATCCACCACCATCAACCTCATCTGCCGTTTTTACGAGCCGGATGCGGGCGTCATCCGCATAGATGGCATAGACTATCGCGAGATCGCCCTAGAAGACCTTAGGCGCCAAATCGGCATCGTTCCCCAAGAGCCTTTCCTCTTCCACGGCACCATCGCCGAAAACATCTCCTACGGGCGCCCGGATGCCCGCTTTGAAGAGATAGTGGAGGCTGCAAAGGCGGCTAACGCCCATCAATTCATTCTCGCGAAACCGGATGGCTACGACACCGTGATCGGAGAGAGAGGAACCAAAATCTCGGGTGGCGAGCGACAGCGCATCGCTATTGCCCGAGCCATCCTTCACGACCCCCGCATCCTTATTCTCGATGAGGCCACCTCCTCAGTGGATGTGGAGACGGAAAAGCAGATTCAAGAGGCCTTGCAGCGCTTGGTGAAAGGCCGCACGACCTTTGCCATCGCCCATCGCCTCTCCACGCTGCGCAATGCCGACCGGCTCATCGTGCTTGAAAAAGGCGAGATCGTTGAGACGGGAACACATGCCGAACTGATGGAGCGTCAGGGCGTGTTCTACAAGCTGGTGCAAACGCAGTCGCAAGTAACCCAAATCATCGAGATCGGCATGGTATAGGAGGCAAACATGGAACGCCAAACCCCAAAGGCCATAGACCTCAAACTGTTTTACGCTCCGGCCGACCGGCTGCGGCTGACTGTAGATGAGGAGCGCTCCTACATCACCGTGAGGCCGGTATGGGCGGCCCCTCTCTCGCACCCGGGGCGCTATCTCTGCCTCCTCGATGGCAAGGGCGAGGAGATCGTCATGCTCGAAAACCCTCATGACCTACCACCCGATTCCTGGCAGGCCGTACAGACGGAGCTAAGGAGGCGCTATCTTACCGCTTATGTGAAGCGCATCCTGAACGTGCGCGTGGAGTATGGAGCCACCTACTGGTTGGTCTATACCGATCGCGGAGAGCGTGAGTTCGTAACACAAAGCCTGCAGGAGAATGTGCACTGGTTCTCTCCAACCCATCTGCAACTGATAGATGTAGACGGCAATCGGTTTGAAATACCCGATATTCGCGCGCTTGACCTTCGTAGCCAAATGCTGCTGGAGAGCGTGCTTTAGCTCTCCACCCCTTTGCCATAAAGGGCGCGAAGCGCGCACAGAACAATCGTCACCAACTCCGCAGTAGGTGGCAGGGTATGGGCTTTTTCAAGGAAGGCAAGCAGAACACGCCTTTCCGATTTTCCGCGGGCTTTTGAAGGGGGGCGCGGCCTGGTAAGAAGGAGATTAAGTGCGGTTGCATGATCGTTGTGAAGCAAGGCGGCCTCGACGTCGGCAATAGGAAAGTTCCGTGGCAACTCGGAGGCCGCTTTTAGCAGCACCGCTTCACCCTCGCGTTCGGCTTGCGACAACAGGCCGTACACACAATCCCCCACGTTCAAAAGACGCCCCACGGCATGGGCCACCTGCCGACGCGCCACAGGTGAGGGAAGGCGTGCAAGCCGAGTGGCAAGCGCGAAGGCCGATTCTGCATCTCCTAAACGTACCAGCGCATCGGCAAGAATAGGAACGAGAGATGGTTCCGTATCCACCTGCTCGAGCAGAGAACGCAGGAAAGGCAGCGCACTTCTCTCCCCTATATCTCCCAAAGCCCGCACAATCGCCCTTCGTAACGGATGCCCGACAGGCAGTTGCTGTAACCGTTCGCCTAGCGGCTGTACGGCTTGTGCCGCACCTGTTTCCCCTAAAGCCAACGCAAGGGCTTCCGGCAACTGTCCGTTCTCGACCGTTGAAAATAGACGGATAAGCGCCTCCACCGCATCGGCCCCGCCCAGCTTGCCTAGCGCGCGCACCAACGCTAAGCGGTCGCTTTCGGAAAACGCCTCCTTTGGGCTTTCCAGCATTGCGATCAGCGTAGGATTGGCGCGCCTGTCGCCCAGCTTGCCCAAGGCCTGAGCGATCTCGCCGATGATGTCGGTGCCGACATCCTCAAGCGCTTTCAAAAGCAGATCAACCGCACTCGTGTCTGCCGTCTCTCCCAAAGCGCGGGCGGCCTCAGCACGCACCGCGCGGCTGGGGTCGCTTAAGGCTTTTCCTAGCTCCTCTATGGCGAGG
This sequence comes from Chthonomonas sp., assembly GCF_035294165.1. Lineage (GTDB taxonomy): Bacteria > Armatimonadota > Chthonomonadetes > Chthonomonadales > Chthonomonadaceae > Chthonomonas. The sequence continues at coordinate 675 of NZ_DATGLN010000159.1, read as the reverse complement.
TGACTGCCTTTTTCGGTAAGGCCTTCGGCCGCTCGTCTTCGTGCCTCCTCTTCGGCAGCCCTTTGTAAAGTGCGAATATAGCGCCACTGGCGTAAGCCAGAGCGGCCCAAATCTTGCAGCACTTTCGTGGCCGATACGGCGCCCCTATCCTCCAAAGGGCGAAGAAATGGCAGCGCAGCCAAACGCATGACAGCCGCTAAGGCAAAAAGCAGGTGATAGTTAATGATGGTCAGCCCAAATAGCGAGAGATGAATGCCGGCAAGCATCTGCAATAGAATGCCCCCCACCATGGGAGCGATGCCCCCGATAAGCCCCGTAACTGCAGAGAGCGTGGCGGCATAGGTGGCCGTGCGTTGCGGAGGACTGCAGGCAATAATGAGATTGAACTGCGTTAACCCCACGCCCGCCCAAAACAGACCACTGCCTAAGCTGTTTAATAGCAGCAGAATGAGGGACGAAACCAGGTGCTGAGGGCTTGTGGGAATCCAAAAGAAGGGCAAGGTGAAAACGCCCACAACGTTCAAAATGAGAATCGGCTTGTTGCCGAACCGATCGGCCAGAAAACCCCATAGGGGCATACCCAACATGTTGCTGACCCCCACCACGGCAGCGAGAATCTGCATCCAAACATAGTTCAGGTGGAGTATCTGCAGACCGTAGGCCGTAAAAAAGGGG
>NZ_DATGLN010000158.1:0-4961 GCF_035294165.1 Chthonomonas sp. | reverse complement strand
ACCCTTGGGAGCTACTACACCCCCAGGATGCGATGAGCCGACATCGAGGTGCCAAACCTCCCCGTCGATGTGGACTCTTGGGGGAGATCAGCCTGTTATCCCCGGGGTAGCTTTTATCCGTTAAGCCACGGCGCTTCCACTTGCCACCGTAGGATCACTAGGCCCGACTTTCGTCCCTGCTCGGCTTGTTGGCCTCACAGTCAAGCCCCCTTATGCCCTTACACTCGCCGCACGGTTTCCAACCGTGCTGAGGGGACCTTGGGGCGCCTCCGTTACCGTTTAGGAGGCGACCGCCCCAGTCAAACTGCCCACCTGCCACTGTTCCGACAACCGATAAGGTCGTCGGTTAGGACGTAACTCTATCAAGGGTGGTATTCCACCGTCGGCTCCACCGAAGCTAGCGCCCCGGCTTCGCAGCCTCCCACCTATCCTCTACATGAGAGAACCACATCCAATGACAGGATACAGTAAAGCTCCACGGGGTCTTTCCGTCCAGCTGCGGGTAGTCAGTGTCTTCACTGACACCACAACTTCGCCGAGTCCCTGGTCGAGACAGCGCTCAAGTCGTTACACCATTCGTGCAGGTCGGAACTTCGCGCGATCCTCTGTTTCCAGAGGGCGTAGACTATACCTTTGCCTCGACAACGATCACTTGAGGCACCGGCGTTTTGTGGCGCCCGTAGATTTGACGATTCCGTCAGTGAGCGCCACCCCGGGCAAGCCCGGAGTCGTTACAGGGCCGCATCTTTTGCGGCTTCCCTCGGTATTACCCTCGCCCAGCTTGCGCCGTCGTTAGGGCTTCACCGATATGAGCCGGTTTGCTTGCGGGATTTCTCCCGCAAGGGGCAAGTGTGTCACTTACCCGACAAGGAATTTCGCTCAGATCTGTTACTTTCAGCTGCCTCGCAGCAGCCTACCGACCCGAGTGCTCGGGCGGGCGAATCTTTCGATCCGCCTCCTCCGATCGCCCGGAGGCTCGGACTGTATCTTCACCTCGATCAACTCGAGGGTCCGGCGTACAGTCTCTGAGGGGGCCAGCGTACTTTTGGCCTTCCCTGCTGATTACCTGCACCCATCGCATTTTCACCAAGGTTCCGGTAGCGTGGGATTCTCCAGGCGTCCCAGCATATAGCCGGATTACAACCGACGGTCACCCGTCGGCGAGGCTCGCAAGAACCTTAGGACCGTTCATCTTGTTACGACCCATCACTGGGCGGCGGGATTGCTTACCCGCTCTGCGTGTCGCCACGCAGGTCGGACTGTATCATCCCCGAAATCACTGGGGTCCGGCGTACAGTCTCTGAGGATGCACCCGGTCGAAACCGCCGAAGAATTTCGGCTTCCTCGTAGCGACGCTTGCCGCCATCGTTCATGTCCCTGCGAATCTCAAGAATGCGTCTAATATGGTCCTCGGAGCTATGTTCTCCTCGGCTAACCATATCGGCGATCTGACAGAACTTTGCGAAGTCCCTCTTCTTCTTCGCGGATAGGAACCGGAACTTCCGAAAGAACGGGACCACGTTCGTCAGAATCGCCTCGAGGTTGTTGACCTCGTAGTACCAGACGCCATCCGGCCGTGATCGCAGTGTTCCGCACTCGAGATAGCGCTTGAACAGCGACAGAATCACTTGATCACGCTGCGAGATGTTAAAGCACAGGGACACTTTCCACGGCTGACAGTAATCACTACGGGGTCGGAGGCTGACGTTGAAACTTCCCTCTCCATCCGCGAAACCGGCCAAGTAGTAGCCGATATGCGGTGGAATCAGGCGTACTTTCAGCATCCGACCACCGGGGCCTTTCCTGCTGATGATCCCCACCTGACGCTTTGTTACGCACCCGCGTGAAGCGAGCAGCGTATCGCAGGATACCCGGGACTTCCCAGCATATAGCCGGATTTTGATAACGTAACTACAGCGGTCCAGCCTATAGTTACGGCCGCCGTTCACCGGGGCTTCGGTTCAGAGCTTTGCCTTGCGGCTAACCCCTCTCCTTAACCTTCCGGCACTGGGCAGGTGTCAGCCCCTATACGTCGCCTTGCGGCTTAGCAGAGACATGTGTTTTTGTTAAACAGTCGCTTGAGCCCATTCACTGCGACCTCCTCGAGCTCCCCCTGTACAGGGTCACCCTACCGAGGCACCCCTTATTCCGAGGGTACGGGGCTAGATTGCCGAGTTCCTTGACCAGGGTTATCTCGCGCGCCTTGGCACGTTGTGTGCCTGCCTACCTGTGTCGGTTTGCGGTACGGGCGCACCGAGTTCTCACGTCGCGGCTTTTCTTGGCAGTATGGGCTGAACCGCTTCGCGGGGCTTTGACCCCCCGCTCGCACTCGCGTCTCGGGGTTAACGAGGCGCCGGATTTGCCTAGCGCCTCCCCCTACCTGCTTGGCCCGGCACTACCGGTCGCCGGTGGGTCTACCCTTCTGCGTCCCCACGACGTTGATAACGAGCTCGGTGCGGGGCCGGAATGTCGACCGGCTGTCCATCGGCTACGCCTTTCGGCCTCACCTTAGGTCCCGCCTAACCTTAAGCGGACGAACCTTCCTTAAGAACCCTTAGGCTTACGGCGGGCAGGATTCTCACCTGCCTTTTCGCTACTCATGCCGGCATTCTCACTTCCGCTTCGTCCAGCAGTCCTCGCGGTCTGCCTTCGCTCTACAACGGAACGCTCCCCTACCGCCCGCTTCGGGACGATACCCTCGGCGGACCCGTGGCTTCGGCGGTTGGCTTGAGCCCCGTTACATTTTCGGCGCGGCACCACTCGACCAGTGAGCTATTACGCACTCTTTCAAGGATGGCTGCTTCTGAGCCAACCTCCTGGCTGTCTGGGCGATGCCACTTCCTTTCCCACTTAGCCAACACTTTAGGGCCTTAGCCGACGATCTGGGTTGTTCCCCTCTCGACCACGAAGCTTATCCCCCGCAGTCTCACTCCCGGGCACCACGGCGCGGCATTCGGAGTTTGATTGGGTTCGGTAGGACTCCTGTCCCCCTAGCCCATTCAGTGCTCTACCACCGCGACGCTAGCTCCGGGGCTGCACCTAAATGCATTTCGGGGAGAACCAGCTATCTCCGGGTTCGATTGGCATTTCACCCCTACCCACAGCTCATCCGACAGTTTTTCAACACTGACCGGTTCGGGCCTCCACGAGGGGTTAGCCTCGCTTCACCCTGGCCATGGGTAGATCACCCGGTTTCGGGTCTACTCCATGCGACTAGGCGCCCTATTCAGACTCGGTTTCCCTTCGCCTCCGGGGTGTCCCCTTAAGCTCGCCACATAGAGTAACTCACCGGCTCATTCTTCAATAGGCAGGCCGTCAGGCATTCCGGAACCTTGCGGCTCCGGCATAGCCCTCCGACTGATTGTAGGCACACGGTTTCAGGTACTATTTCACTCCCCTCCCGGGGTGCTTTTCACCTTTCCCTCACGGTACTTGTCCGCTATCGGTCGCCAAGAGTATTTAGCCTTGGAGGGTGGTCCCCCCGAGTTCCCGCGGGGTTCCACGTGTCCCGCGGTACTTAGGCACGCAACCCAGGAAGCCTCGTCATTTTCGCTTACCGGGCTCTCACCGTCTTTGGCCTGCCGTTCCAGGGCAGTTCGGCTAATGACGAGGTTGGTAACTTCCCGACCGGTCCTCTGCCCGGTCCGGTTGCGGCCTGTGACCCCGCCTGTACAACGCCAGAGGGCTATCACGCACAGGCGGTTTGGGCTGTTCCCCTTTCGCTCGCCACTACTCGGGGAATCTCGGTTGATTTTTGTTCCTCAGGGTACTGAGATGTTTCAGTTCCCCTGCTGGCCTTCCCGTGCCTATGGATTCAGCGCGGGATGACTGGGCATCACCCCAGCCGGGTTTCCCCATTCGGGCACCCCCGGATCGAAGCCTGCTAGACGGCTCCCCGGGGCTATCGCCGTCGACAGCGCCCTTCATCGGCTCTTGGCGCCAGGGCATCCACCGTGCGCCCTTTGTAGCTTGAAGCCTACAACCTTAGGAGTAGCTGTATAGAGCTTGCACGATCGCCTACGCGCCGCCTCGGAAACGGTCGTAGACGATGTGTCCTGCTATGCACTTGTCAAGGTTCGTATCCCGGTCGCGAGCGGCACGAAAAATCGGCCATACCCGGGTACCGGGAGCCGGATCCAAAATGCTGCACGTGGCAAGGGAACGCGACCAAGGCGTCTGCGGCGCACCCCGCCGCCGCCTTTCGGCACCGGCAAGGCTCCCCACCGCTTGAGGAACCGCAACGCCCGATTGCTCCTTAGAAAGGAGGTGATCCAGCCGCACCTTCCGGTACGGCTACCTTGTTACGACTTCACCCCAATCATCGACCCCACCTTAGACGGCTCCCTCCCTTGCGGGTTAGGCCACCGGCTTCGGGTGAAGCCGACTCTCGTGGTGTGACGGGCGGTGTGTACAAGGCCCGGGAACGTATTCACCGTCGTGTGGCTGACCGACGGTTACTAGCGATTCCGGCTTCACGCAGGCGAGTTGCAGCCTGCGATCCGAACTGGGACCGGCTTTAGGGATTCGCTCCCCCTCGCGAGGTCGCTGCCTATTGTGCCGGCCATTGTAGCATGTGTGTAGCCCAGGGCATAAGGGGCATGATGACTTGACGTCGTCCCCACCTTCCTCCGGCTCGTCGCCGGCAGTCTCCCTAGAGTGCCCGGCATCACCCGCTGGCAACTAGGGACAGGGGTTGCGCTCGTTGCGGGACTTAACCCAACACCTCACGGCACGAGCTGACGACAGCCATGCACCACCTGTGCAGGCTCTCGACTTTACGAGTCCCTTCCCTTTCAGGTCGGTACTACCTGCATGTCAAACCCTGGTAAGGTTCTTCGCTTTGCATCGAATTAAACCACATGCTCCACCGCTTGTGCGGGCCCCCGTCAATTCCTTTGAGTTTCAACCTTGCGGCCGTACTCCCCAGGCGGGTCACTTAATGCGTTAGCTTCGGCACTGAG
>NZ_DATGLN010000157.1:0-23330 GCF_035294165.1 Chthonomonas sp. | reverse complement strand
GCACTATGCCCGTCTCGTGGAGGAAAAGGCCATTCTGCGGCGGCTATTGGATGCCGGAACGCGGGTTCAAGGGCTGGCTTACAGCGATTTTGAGAGCATCGAGGAGCTGGTTGACCAGGCCGAGCAGATCATTTTCGAGGTGGGGCAGCGGCGCATGGGGCGCTATTTCTACGAGTTGCGCCCCCTTCTGAATGCCGAACTCGACCGCATAGAGAAGCGCTACGAAAACCGCGGCGCCCCCACCGGCCGCCTAACCCCCTTCGACGATCTTAACTACAAAACGGCAGGTCTGCAGCCCTCCGACCTCATTATCATTGCGGCCAGGCCCGGAATGGGTAAAACCACGCTCAGCCTCCAACTTGCCCAGCACGTCGCCTTAGAAGAGCGCCTGCCGGTGGCCATCTTCAGTCTGGAGATGTCTAAAGAGCAGCTTGTAACTCGCCTTATCTGTTCCGAATCGCGCGTGGATGCCCATCGTTTGCGCACGGGCAATCTTCAGCCGGAGGATTGGCAGCGTGTGGGCGAGGGAATCAGTCGGCTGGCGGAGGCGCCCATTTTCATTGACGATACGCCCGACATCTCCATCATCGAAATCCGCGCGAAATGCCGTCGGTTGAAGGCCGAGAGAGGCCTCGGACTGGTGCTAATAGACTATCTGCAGCTTATGCGTTCTCACCGCCGCACCGAAAACCGTAACCAGGAGATTTCGGAGATCGCGCGGGCCTGTAAAAGCCTTGCCCGTGAGCTTGATGTGCCGGTTATCGCGCTCTCGCAACTCTCGCGCGCGGTGGAGTCGCGCCCCGATAAACGCCCTCTGCTCTCAGACCTGCGTGAGTCCGGTTCCATAGAGGCCGAGGCCGACATCGTGATCTTCATCTATCGTGAGGCCTACTATAAGATGCGCGAGGAGGAAGAGGAGGAGGGGCCGCGTCCCTATGGGGCGGAGCGCCAGGAAGAGGCCGAGCTGATCATCGCCAAACACCGCAGCGGCCCCACCGGTAAAGTGATCGTGGGTTTCCAGCCACAGTACACTCGCTTTGTGAACATTGACAGGGTGCATGAAATTGAGGAGGGATAGCCTAACATGAAGGTTTTGGTGGTGGGGGGTGGTGGGCGCGAGCACGCCCTTGTTTGGAAACTAGCCCAAAGTCCGCGCGTGGATAAGCTCTACTGTGCTCCGGGCAACGCCGGCATCGAACGCCAGGCCGAGTGCGTTCCATTAAAACCTACCGATATCGAGGCTCTGGCCAACTTTGCCGCCGCTGAGAAAATAGCGCTGACCGTGGTGGGGCCGGAAGCCCCTCTCATGGCCGGGATCGTAGACCTGTTTGAGGCGCGCGGCTTGCCCATCTTCGGCCCCTCAAAAGACCCCGCTCGCATCGAGGGCAGCAAAGCCTTTGCAAAGCGCCTCATGCAGACCTCCGGCATTCCCACAGCGTCGTTTTGGGTGTGCGATTCGCCTACCGTAGCCCGCGCACGCATTGCGGACTACTATGCCCAGCACGGCCCCGACGCCCGCATCGTGGTAAAAGCCGATGGCCTCGCTGCCGGCAAAGGGGTAACGGTGGCCGCCTCGCGCCAAGAGGCCGAAGAGGCCGTCCACCGCATCATGGAAGAAAAGGTTTTTGGAGAGGCCGGCGCGCATGTGGTTATCGAGGAGTGCCTTACCGGCGAGGAGGCCTCCATCATGGCGATTACCGATGGAAGCCAGCTTGTTCCCCTTCTGCCCTCTCAAGATCATAAGCGGGTCTACGATAACGATCAAGGCCCCAATACCGGCGGTATGGGTGCCGTCTGCCCCGTGCCTATCCTTCCACCCGATCTCACCCAACAGGCCGTTGAGCGCATTTTGCGACCGGCCATCGAGGCCATTCGGGCGCTTGGCATTCCCTACCGGGGGACGCTCTATGCCGGGGTGATGGTGACGCCGGAGGGGCCGAAATGCATCGAATTTAACTGCCGCTTTGGCGACCCCGAAACCCAGGCGGTGCTGCCGCTTCTGGAGAGCGATCTGCTTGATCTGTTGCTAGGCGCTGTAGAGTGTACTCTTGACCAAGTGGAGGTTCGTTGGAAGCCGGGGGCGGCCGTTAATGTGGTGGCGGCCTCCGCAGGCTATCCGGAGAGTTATGAAACCGGCAAACCCATTTACGGCATCGAAGAGGCGGAGGCCGAAGGGTGTTTGGTGTTTCATGCCGGAACGCGCAGAGAAGGCGGCCAGATCGTGACGGATGGCGGGCGTGTGCTGGGCGTTACCGGCCTTGGGGCCGATGTTCGCGAGGCCATGGCGCAGGCCTATCGGGGCATTGCGCGCATCTCTTTTGAGGGCATGCACTACCGGCGTGACATCGGGGCGAGGAACCTTCGTTGATATGCCGCGTTTCGCCGATCTCGTAGGCCAAGAGCCGGCCATCAATGCGTTGCGCAAGGCGATGACCGAAGATCGCTTGCACGGCACATGGCTTATGGTGGGCAGCCCCGGCGTGGGGAGGGGCACATTGGCGCGCACGTTCGCCCAGGTAGTTGCCTGCCAGACCCCTCAAAAAGACCCGTTTGATGCTTGCGGCGTGTGCCCCTCCTGTCGCTACGCCGATGCCGGCACACACCCCGAAATCCTTACGATCCGCCCGGCCGGCGAACAGATTCAGATTTGGCAACTTTGGGACCGTGATGGACGCCCTCCCGGCGCCTTATCGCATACCCTCTCCTTTGCACCGGTTATCGGGCGAAAGCGAGTGTATATTTTGGAGGCTGTTGAGCGGCTTACGGAAGCGGCGGCCAATAGCCTGCTGAAGGTTTTGGAGGAGCCGCCCCCCTACGTGCTGTTTGTGCTTACCGCACCGCATCCCTCACGGGTGTTGCCCACTATCGTCTCGCGCAGTCAGGTGCTGCGCCTCCTTCCCCTGCCCCAAAGCCGCTTGAGCGACTATCTTAGGGAGCGCTACGGGCTGGAGCCGGCGCAGGCCTACCAGGTTGCGGCGATATCGGAGGGGCGCATAGGCCAAGGCATCCGGCTTGCCAGCAATCCGCAGGCGCTTCGAGAGATAGAGAACGTCTTCGAGCTGATCGAGATGATCGCCGTGGCGCCTAAAGGGCGCGCTCTTCGACTCGGCGAGCAGATGCGAAAGCTTGCCGGCGAGCTGAAGTCTCTTTTTGAAGAGGAGAAGGCCAATCCAGAATCGGCGGAGGGGGAGCCGACCACCCAGCGAGAGCAGGCGGCACGGCGTCAGTTCGCCGCCCTCTTCGATCTGATGGTTATTTTCTATCGCGATCTCTTCCTATTGTCTACTTGTGGCCCAGAGACGGCTATTGTAAACGTGCATCGCCGCTCCGCCCTCGCCCGCATCGCACAAAAGGCCCCCCCCTTGCGATGGCAACGCGCCATAGACGCCATTCTGTTGGCTCGTCGCCGGCTGGATTTCAACGCCAACATCGCCCTCCTCACCGATACACTGCTGATGCAATTGCTTGCGGACTAACCCCGAATCGGGGGCGGCCTTGCAGACGACAACAAGGTGCTGAGGGGAACGGTGTCGGCACCCCATGTCACCTCGAAGCGAAGCTGAAAGGTCTTCTCGTTTCATTCTCACTGAGGGGAAGGGCGCCCCACCCCAGAAAATCTTGCGATTTTCTGGAGACCCCGTATAGACCTTGAGGGGGAGGGCGTCGGCTTTGAGAAAGGCGCAGTGCTCAGCACCGTCGGCCATGAAGAGCCGGTGAGATAGACGCCTGTCATTTCGAGCCGAAGGCGAGAAATCTTGAGTTTCACTTTCCCCCAGTTCTGAGGGGTAGGGGGTGGGGCTGATAATCTCACAGTTCTAGAGGCAGTTTTACAAAGCAAGCCTGTCTTGTTCGCCCCCTATCCCATCCTTTCCCCCGATTCGGGAGGTGCTAGCGCACGGAGATGCAGCGGCCAGAGAGATAGGCGATGAAGGAAACGACACAGGCCGCTGAGGCGCCCACCGCGAGGTGCCCCTCTCCCCAATGGGGGGAGGGGCGGGGGGGTGGGGGCTGATAAGCAAGCCTCTCCTGTTCGTTCCCTATCCCGTCCTCTCCCCCGATCCGTTAGGTGCTAGCGCACAGCGATGCAGCGGCCAGTGAGATAGACGATCATAGGAACTGTGCTGGCCGCTGAGGTGCCGTCCGCGAGGACGCCCACCGCGAGGTGCCCTCTCTAAAAGGCGTTAAGCAGCAACGCCGATCCGATCCTCCCCACGTAGAAGTTGCCGATACTTGTCGCGTAACTGACAAACGGTGGAGATGAAGGTGGCATGCGACCACGTGAGGGGTGAGACCGACAACGGCGCCCCGGTGAAAGGATGAAGCTGTTCTGCCATGATGCCTGAGGGCAGTGCATGGCGGATGCACCACCGCAGCAGCGATTCCGCCTCTCGCAATTCAGCGATGCTTTGGGCACGTACAATGCGCCACTGGGCCAGCCATAAGGTGCACAAAAACCAAGGGTTGCCAGGGACGATAGATATATCATCGGAGCAACGGTAGTAGTAGTCTCCCTCATATCGCGCAATGCCGCCCACCTCCGTGCGAACCTGAAGCTTGGCCTCCAACTGCTCCATCGTGGAGATAAGCCGCGGATCGTCGGGGTCTAAAAATCGGAAGAGAAACAGCCCGGCCAGGCTCGCGTCCATCGTGAAGTCGGGAACGATCTGCCCTTCCTCCACGCGGATGGTTCTTAGAAAGCGGTTTTGGTTGGCGCAGTAAAGATAGCGAAGTGCGGCATCATGAATCTCCTCGGCTACGCGCCGATAACGGCGCGCACGCTCCTTGTCGCCAAAGATGCCGGCAAAGCGAGATGCGGCCAAAAGCCCAGCCCATACCGAGGCGACGGTAAAGCTGTGGATGCCGCGCCTCTCTTCCCACAAGTCCCAACACATGTCGGGCAGGCCGGTATGTGGATCGCGAAAGGCCGCCAAGAAGTCGGCTGCAGGCTGAATCATGTCGCGATACACCGTGCGCAGGTAGTCCACATCGCACAGTCGGTCGAAATGCTCGCCCAAGGCAAATAGCACCAAAGCCGTCTCATCTTCTTGAATGGGCAGTTGCAGGTGCCCGGTGCGATCGGCCCACGGATGCCAGGAGGAGCCGACGCTGCCATCGGGGTTGTATTTGTGCCAGAAGTAGCCTTTGGGGTCAATAATCTGCGAGCAGAAGGTAAAGAAGCGACGCGTCGTTTCATGGTAGCCCGCCAAGTCCATGGCATAGGCCACAAGGGCGCCATCTCTAGGCCACATATAGGAGTAGGAGTCGCGGCTATATTGCAGCACATCCGAATCGTTGGCCGCAATAATGGCCCCTCGGTTGTCTATTTGCGTGCGAAGCACCAGGAGACAGCGATGGTAGAACCGCAGAATATCGTCGGGCATCTCAAAGGGCGTATCGCCCTTCGTCACCCAAAAGTGCCAGTAGGTGCGCACGCGCTGCAGGATGGTTTCGGGGCCTATCTCGCGAATTTCGTGATCCAAACGGCTCACCTCGGCGAGGTCGCGACCGGCGCATATCCAACTGTAGACCACGGCCTTATCGCTCACGCGCACCATCACACGACCAACCGAATCCACGCTGCCCTGCGCGATGGGGTTACGCGAAAGGGAGCCGTCTTCGGCATCGCGCCAGGTGCCCTGCGCCTTGTGATGGCCGATAATGCCTACGGCATAGCTCGAAAGCCCCCAGTCCCTGCCGTTCGTCCCGCTGATGAGAAACCAGTGGCGGCCCTTGTAGTGCAAAATGGCGCGATGGACAGGGTCGTAATAGGCTGTATCGCCCTCCCGTGAACCGCTGATGTTGAGGTCATGATGCCAAAAGAGGCGCACATCCCGTTCGCCACCTACCAGATTGTGAATCTCCACACGTCGCAGAAGGATGTCGGCGTTGCAGTCCACGCAGTCTTGGCAGATCAGGCGCAAACCCATGCTCTGATTCAGCAGGTGCACTTCCGTGACCAAAGTGTCTTCCTCGTAGCGCAGTTGGCGTTCCCAACCATCGTCACATACCCATGACATCTGTCCGTCGCACCACACCCCGAATCGGCAAGGGTAGCCCATGGTGTGGTTGTATTGCCCCACATATGGATAAAAAAGCTCCCTTAAGTTGTAACGATCATCGAAAGCTACTAATAGGTTTCCATTGCAGATCGGTATGTCACGTGGCATTATTTACACTCCGTTGCGCTTTTCTTGTTGTTTTTTGCTGAGGAATTATCGGCGTTCTGAAGAGAATGTTCCATATTTTCGCCTAGAGTTGGGTAGAATTCTGGGAAATAGGGGGTAGAACGTGGCAAAACAGGTGTGCTGCGCTCCTCCATGCGAGATTTTTCGGAGATGAGGCCTTATGAAAAAACATGACGATGTGCGGCGACGCCTTATAAAAAGCACGGCGCTGGCCGCCGGTGCCGGTTTTTTGGCCGGTTCTGCTGTGCAAGGCGGGGCTGCACCGGTGGTTAGCAGCGCCCATTTCGACGCGCGGCAGTTCGGGGTACGCGGCGATGGCCACAATGACGACACCGAAGCCCTACAAAAGGCCCTCGACGCGGCGGGCAAGGCCGGCGGTGGCATCGTGAGCTTGCCGGCAGGGCAGTATCGCATTAATGGGCACCTTTCCATCCCCGGAGCGGTTACCTTGCAAGGGACTTTTCGCGCCGCGCCCTGTGCACGCCACGATCCCTATCCCCAGCTTTACGGCACCGTTCTGCTGGCCTATGCGGGGCGTGGCAAGCCCAACGACCCGCCGTTCATCCGTCTCGCCGGCCAGATGGCAGCCCTTGCCGGCGTTATCATCACCTATCCCGAATGGAAGCAGACCGATGTGCCGCCCGTTCCCTACCCGCCAACCGTGTTGGCCGAAGGGGGGGTGGAGGATGTGGCGATTATGGACTGCTGCTTCCTCAATACCTACGAGGCCATTCGGCTGCAGGAGGCGCATCGGCACTATGTGCGTAACGTCTATGGCTACCCGCACTGGCGTGGCCTCTATGTGGATGCTTGCTATGATATTGGGCGCGTGGAGAACTGTCACTTCTGGCCTTTCGGTGTGAACTTTGACCCCAAAGACCCCTTCTGCAAGTGGGTCAACACCAATGCCGTCGCCTTCGAGTTCGCACGCACCGACTGGCAGTACGTGTTAAACACCTTCTGTTTCGGCTATGGGGTCGGTTATAAATTCTCCGAATCGAAGGCCGGAGCTTGCAACGGCAACTTTTTGGGCATCGGCTCCGACTCGTGCGAGCGCGATATTTTGGTGGAGCAGGCCCAGCCTTACGGGCTGCTCATCACAAACGGCGAGTTTGTGGGGCGCTGGACGAGTACATCGGCCGTGTGCGTGGAGATAGGCGAGAAGGTCGCCTCTAAAGTAAGCCTAAATAACTGCGCGTTCTGGGGGCCGATTGAGCGGATCGTTTGGCAGCGCGGCCCAAACTCCCAGTTCACGGCCTCCGCCTGCCATTTTGTGGACTGGACGTCCACCGCCCTCCAGATCGATGCGGGCAAGGTGATCGTGCAGGGGTGCACCTTCATGCAGCCTAAAACCGCTGCCATTATCGGAGAGCAGGTGAAGTCGGCCATCTTCATCGGCAACCAGGCCAACAATGGGCTTATCGTGGATAATCGGGCGGGCAACCGAACCCAGCTTGGCTTTAACGAGCAGCCCACATAATAGAGCTGTGAGGTTGATCGTATAATAGAGGGAGAGGGAGGCAAAAGCGGTGTTGCGTGGAACCGCAGTACTTCTTATCCTCTGTTTTTTGATCAGCGAGGTATGGGGCCTTCGGATCGAGCTGCGCCCTATGCGTCGCCCTGCACCGCCTATGGCCATGTTGTGCGATATGCCCTGTTGCCGAACCGCGCTTCCCGACGGCAAAATGTGTTGCTGTTGCCACACAGGAGCACAGGGAGGCATGGCGTTTTGTCCCTGTCTGCATGCGCCGTCCGATAAGCAGCACGCCCTCCTACTGTCGGTTAACCAAAAGCTGCCCTGTTTGCCGTCGGGGCGCTTTGTGCCATTGTCTCCCATAGCAGCGATCTCCCTAAGCCTTAGGTTACGACCGCTGTGGCCCGCCTCTTTCGTGCCTTCTCCATCGCCACCACCTCCTCGTGCGCTCTCTTCACTTCCATTGGCATAAACGCCTCTTCTGAAGCGACCTGAAGCTTCGGGGAGGAGCGTGAAGCCCACCGGCCCGTCTAAGCTGGTGGAGATTGAAATAAGAGCAATAATCTTCGAGGAGGTAATTTTCATGATCAAGCGTACGCTTGCGTTCACGCTTATCGAGTTGCTTGTCGTAATAGCGATAATCGCTATACTTGCAGCCATTCTCTTCCCTGTGTTCGCACAGGCCAGAGAGAAGGCGCGCGCCATCGCCTGTCTATCAAACTGCAGGCAAATCGGGTTGGCGCTCTCGATGTACCTACAGGATTGGGATGAGAAGTTCCCGCAGGAGCACCCCTCCACAAGCAACCCGGTAGTAGATGACAGCCAGGGGCAGTTGGAGACAATAGACTACGGTTCGCCGTTCGATAAGATTCTGCCCTACGTCAGCGGGCACGATTCCAACAAAGTGGGAATCTACACATGCCCGTCAGACCCTGATCCTCATGGGCAGGAGCTTTTAGATGCGAGCGGCAACTGCAAAAACACCAATCCACCTGCACCGCCGCCTGGCCCGCTCACCAGTTACGTGCTCAACGCCTACTACCTGTTCGGCGCCACCTTGGCGCAGTTGCCGGACCCGTCGCGTTCCATCTACATCAGTGAGCGGCGCGACACTTTTTGCGACGTGCACTACCACCCGTGGTTAGGCGAGATACTCGCGCCCAAAGGGCCTAGCGACCCGACCAATCCGGTTGCTGTCGCCTACAATCGGCATAACGGGGGAAGCAACTTCGTCTATGCCGATGGCCATGCGAAGTGGCACCGCTTCGAGGACACCATACGGCCTTTTGAAGGTCACGAGCTATACGGCGAGCACCAGGCGTTTTAGCGCGGGATCGGTCGCAGGCAACACTGCGCCTCTACCTCGTTGCGAGGTAGAGGCGCGCAACCAGGCTAGGTGGGCGACAGCCCGTAAGGGGCCGTCCGTCTTAGGCGATCTGCATAGGCATCAGCACGCAAAGGTAGTCCAGGCCAAACCCTTTGTTCTCCTCCTCATCCACCTGTGCAATGGGGCGAATGACTCCCGGCTTCAGCGGCTCGGTGAGGTCGAGTGTAACGCCCTCCTCCTCGATCACCGAAAGCACATCCAGCAGATAGCGTGCATTGAAGGCCACCTCCACATCGTCTCCTTCTCGCAGCACCTCCAGCTCCTCATAGGCGCTGCCGACGATCTGGTTTTCAGCCGTCAGCACCAGCTTATCTTCATCGGTACGCAGAATAATGCGGTGGGCGCTGGCGCTGTCGCGTGCCACGATAGAGGCGCGTTTCACCGCCTGAAGGAACGGCTGGGTGGGAATGGAGAGGCGGCGCCGATACTCGGTGGGAATAACGCGCTGATAGGGCGGGAACTGGCCTTCGATAAGCCTTGAAACGATCTGCACATCATCCTCGCCCGGCAGCAGGAAGCGCACCTGGTTCGAGGAGATGGTAACGTTCACATCCCCCTCGTTGTCGGTAAGCAGACGCAGCAGCTCGTTCATGGTGCGTGCAGGCACCACTGCGTTTTGGGTGCCGCGCACGTTATTAAGGGCTACCGTACAGAGGGCAAGGCGATGCGTATCGGTAGAAACCAGGTGCAAAGCGTTCTCCTCCACCACCATAAGAATGCCGGTGAGGATGGCACGCCCTTCGTCGGAGGAGACGGCGAAAATGGTTTTTCGAATCATCTCTTTAAGAACGGCTTGCGGCACGGCGAAGGAGACGGCATCGGCCACCTCCGGCAGCTGAGGGTACTCCTCTGCCGGTAGTCCGAGGATTTTGTAGTCGGAGCGCTCGCAATGCAGGCGCACGGTGTGGCTGCGGTCTACCGAGAGAGCCACATCGCTCTTATCGGGCAGGTTGCCCAATACCTCCGCCAAGGTGCGTGCCGGCGCGGTAAGCGCCCCAGGCTCCTGCACGGTGGCGGCGACGCGGCAGGAGATGCCAAGCTCAAGGTCGGTGGCCACAAGGCGCAACCCCCCCTCCTCCGAACGGATAAGGATGTGGCTGAGGATGGGTAAGGGGCTGCGCCCGCTCACCGCATGGGCGACGGCTTGAACGGCGGAAAAAAGGTCTTTACGAGGGCAGAGGGCCTTTAGGCTGCTGTTGGTTTCGATAGGTGTGGTTACCATGTATGTTTCCTTTCTAAATGGGAGGTTTCGTAGAAAAGGACGGGCGGGGACACGAAAAAGTGTCGCTTCTGAATTTTGCTAATTTTTGCATAATTTTGCCACAGAAAAAATTTTTTCCAAAAATTTGCCCAAATGGCTACTTTTTGGGCTTGATTTGGGTAATAATATATAGGGGAAGCGTTCTCTGCAATTGGAGAGCCTCCTGCGAACATCAAACAAGATGCTCGCGTGAACGGAAGGAGACATAAAACGGATGTCCAACCTGCTTGTCACCAACAGAGAAGAAGAGTTCGTCTCGGGCGAGGTGGTTGAACCGGGGGTATATGAAGACCTCGAAAGCGGCGCCATTTTGGAGATTCGCGAACCGGATGTGCTGCCGGAAGGGGCCCGTGTGGTTCACTATCGGCGACGTTTCCGGCGCATCGGGCAGCTACAGACCGACTCCCGTGGCCTCAACCCCGGAAGTGAGGCCGCCAAAAACCGCTAAGGTTTTGGGGGAGGGGCGTCTGTCTCGTTCCCCGAACTTCACATACGGTCTTCCCCATTGAACCGCGCACCTGGGGGTGAAGTCGGGGTTACAGGGCGGCATAAGGCCCTCTTGCCGCCCTGTTTTCCTTTTAGAACCGCCAGGTAGGCTGCAGGTAGAACCAGTTCACCTCATGGGCCAGCGCAGGGGCGAGCGTGCGCACAAAGTGCCCCGGAAAGAAGTGGCTATAGCCCATTTCGATGCCCAACGTCTTCGAGAGGTGATAGGTCGCAATGAGGTCTACATCCGTGCCGATCTCCCGCCCGGCTGCCCCGCTAGGGCTGCGTAACGGTTGACCGTTGGTCCCTTTCACCGGCCCGCCGGCATACCAGTAGTCGCGCGCATCGGCAAGCGCCAGAAAGTGCGCATCTATCGAAAGTTCCCAGCGACGCGCGGGCGCCCCACTCAGCATAACCCGCCACTGCCTCACGTTGCGCCAGCTATCGTAGATCAGCGAGCCGAAGAAGGCATGGCTTGAACCAAACAGTGGGTCGAACGTGTTGGTGTGGTGAGGGTTGGTGGGGTCGCCGCCACTGGCAAAATCGCGTTCGATCAGAAGGCGTAGGCCGGCTTTGCCCGGGAACACGGTGCTTAGGGTGGCTCCGTAGGCCCAGGCCGTTACCGCTTTGCTGCCGTTGCTGCCGAACTGAAAAGCCGTTTCCACCGAGGCCTCTGTGCGCCGAAGCAGGTGCACCACCGGGCGTGTGCCCACCGTCCACAGGCCGAAGTTGTTGCCTGCCTCATGGTCGTGCACATAGAGCAGGTAGAGGTCGGTGGTGTTTTGTTGGCCCAAGGGGAGGGTGGAATAGACGCCGGTGAGCACCGGACGGATCGGCTTCCCATCGGCCACGCCTACCCGCCCCACAAACAGATCGGTGTCGGCGCCGTGCCGTTCGTAGCGTAGTCGCAGGGCATCGAAAGAGCGCGAGATGTTGTTCCAGTTGTCGTCATCAAGCAGGCGGTGCACGCCGTAGGCCAGAATCTGCCGCCCCAAGCGCACGCTCCAAAGGCCGTAGCGTTTCTCCACATAGCCCTGGTACAGCTCCGCCACACTCTGAACCCGCCAGTGGCTGCCCACAAGCTGTTCGCTTTGGCGGTGCTGCGGTTGCACAAATAGACTTAGGCCGGAGGCATCGTGCCATCCGAAGCCCAGCCGCACCCGACTGAGCCACTCTTGTGGCGCCGAGGTGCTGCCAATGGAGGGGGCATCGGCCTGCGAGCCGTCGTGCCGAATCCGCCATTCAGGCTGAAAAGAGAAGGAAGGGACGGTTTGGGCGGGCGCCATTTGCCCGACCGCCAAAAGGGCCGACAACAAGCCGGCCCCCATAAGGGGTTTCTGTTTCACGATAGGTACTCTCTCCTAGAATAAAAAGGAAATGGAAAATCGCTCCCTCATGTTGAACGCCCTGCTCTGCAATACTCTTTGGGTTGGAAAAGGAAAATGCGCGCTAAGGCGTGGGGAGCTTTGAACGGCCTCTCCATCGCGGGTAAACAGCAGCCCGTGTGGAGAGGCGCTGCACTTTATTGTGACAGCTAAAGATTAAGGGAATGTTAAGACCATCATAAAAGGGCGCGCGAAGACGTCGAGCCTTCGATTTTTGCTGTAATGGGGGCCTTTCTAAACCGTGCCAAAACATTGTGTTACAAAAAGACGGTCGCGTTTGCAAAAAAAGAAGGAATCTGGCGAGCAGGCACGAATTTACCAACAACTTTCAGCCTATTTTTCCGGTTTTGCCCACCTCCGAAGTATCTCCTTATTGGCAGGCAACACGGAAAAGCCTTTTAAGAATTCAGAAGAAAGGAGATGCGCTTCATGCGTCCTATCAAATCTGCAGAACCGCCAGCATGGCCCCAAACACTCTCCAATGCTCATCGGGAGTCACTTACCCTCTCCTTAAAGCTGATCACCCCGATGTTCGGCGGTGGCTACAAGGCCGGTGAAGTGGACGATGTCTGCCGCATACGTGCGGCCACAGTTCGGGGGCATCTGCGTTTTTGGTGGCGTGCCCTCTACGGAGCCGAATATACGACCTCCAATGCGCTGTTTAAAGCCGAGGAAGCCCGTTGGGGCAGCACAGAAAAACCGGCTGCCATCTCTCTGAAGGTAATCGTGACTTCAAATGGCAATTCAAAAACCTATTCTCAATGGACTTCTTCTAATAGTGCTTTAACCTACTTCCTCTTCCCTTTCCAGAAGAACAATCAGCGGCCTCAGGAGGGAAAAGGATATGCAGACATCGCCTTTACCCTCACGCTCGACTTCCCGGCGGAATATCACGACGAGGTCGAACGCACTCTCAAAGCCTGGATAGCCTTTGGCGGCATCGGAGCGCGTACCCGCCGTGGCTGCGGGGCGTTGACGGTTACAGAGAATGTGGCTAAGTGGTGTATGCCGGCCAATCCTTCTGAAAGAACGAACTGGCTTAAAAAGCTACTACCGAGCGTTGCCGGGCAGAGATCGTCAACGAACATTCCGATCCTGCAGGGCGCTGAGTGCGTTTTGGGAGCCGCCAATCGGGACGCTATGCAAGTTTGGGAAGGGTTGGCGCAGTTTTGGCGGAAGTTTCGCAAGGGGATAGTAAGTGCTTCTGGAAGTAATACCGGACGGAGAAATGCCCTCTACGGACCGGGCTTGTGGAAAGACTATTCTTGTCTTGCTTCTAACCTACTAAGAAATAACGCGCTTCCCCTCGTTAAACCCTTTCTAGGACTGCCCATCATTTTTCAGGACACGCCTACGCTTCGTAATGCCACGCAAGGTTTTATTGGGGATTTAGTTCCAGAAGATTCAGGACGTATGGCCTCGCCGCTCATTCTCAAACCCATTGCTTTATCCGATGGACAGTTCTGCCCTTGTGTTCTTGTGCTATCCGCAGGTCGGCCACAAAAACTAAAAGCAACTGGCCAGCTTCTCGATCAAAATAGGCGAAAGAGCGTAGATGCATCTGTTACGGTGCGGATGCCCACTCCAAGCGAAGAGCCGCTATTAGGATCGCTGGATGTAAGAGATGTCTATGCAGGCGTGATCGAAGCGGCAAAAAAGTTTTTTAAGGAGAGGACTGATGCGACGAATCTAGTGTCTATCAACCTGATTACAGAGGAGGCTAACCACAATGCGTAATCTGCTGACGATCTCTATCGGGCCGGTGCAGGAGTTTATTGCGGCGGCGCGAAAAACGGCCGATCTCCAGGCCGGATCGAACCTGCTGCAGTGCCTCGCCTGCGAAGCCGCAAACTATGTGGGCGGTTACGGCGAGCTTATCTTCCCATCGAGCACTGCGGAGGGTGGGGCCAACAAAATCCTCGTTCTCCTCCATGAAGATCAAGACCCTAAGGTGGTGGCACGAGAGTGTCGTAAGCGTCTTAAGCGCAAGCTTATGGAGTGCTGGCAAGCGGTGCTAAACCAACTGCCAGCAGGCACTATTGATGAAGAGCTTGCCAACAACCAGGTGAAGAACTTTTTGGAGTTCTACGCCGCCTGGATGCCGTTGGATGACGAGGCCTGGATGCCGTTGGATGACGAGGTCGACTATCCCGCAATCCGCCAAGAGCTGGAGCGCCTGCTGGCCGGGCGTAAGGCCCTACGCGATTTTAAACAGCCCCTCAGCTTTCCCGATCGCTTCAAAAGCCCTCTCGACCCCTCGCGCGACACGGTTATTCTGAACCACGCGAAACTGAAATCGTGTTTACAGCTCAAAGAGAGCGAATACCTCGATGCCATCTCCGTGCTGAAACGCTATGCAGGAATGCCCGACGATCCCCTCAAGCATTGCTTCCCCAATAGCCCGGCACTGGGGCGACGGTCACAAGTTCCCTCCACCTCCGAGATGGCGTTCCGCTCGCTGGAGCTGCGTCTGGAAGGCTCCGCCAACCCTATTCCCAGCTTGGAGCGACTGAAAGATTTTGCTAACAAGCACAACATAGAGCCAAGCACCATAGTGTTCGCCAACCGGCTGGAGGAGCTAGCAGAGGATGGGACACTTGAACCGGAGGAAATAGCGGCGGCACACGAACTGCATTCGAGATTTCTGAAAGAGTTCGGCGAAGTGTTTCCCTACTACGCCATCCTCGCCGCCGATGGCGACCGCATGGGCCAAATCCTCAGCACTCTGCGCAAGCCTGAGGCGCATCGCACTTTCTCGGCACAACTCGCGCAGTTTGCTAAAAAAGCAAGAGATATCGTTGACCAACACGGTGGCTATTGCATCTATACCGGTGGGGACGACGTGCTGGCGCTTCTGCCGCTAGAGACGGTTATCGAGTGCGCAGACGATCTGAATCAAGCGTTTCGCCAACAGCTACAAAGTCTCAACCTGCCGAATGATTTGGGCACGCTCTCGGTAGGCATTGCGATATGCCATCGCATGGAGCCGCTTAGCATCGCCCTAGAAGCCGCCCGCAATGCCGAAAAGGCGGCCAAGCGATGCCGCAACGCCTTGGCCATCTCCGCGCATCCGCGCAGCGGCTCGAACATTACGGTGGTAGATTCGTGGGGTAAAAGCCCATACACCGACTGGCAGAACTCTAAACAAGCCCTGCGCCACGGACTTGCGCGCGGATTTCCCTATGAGCTGCAGCAGCTCGCCCGGCAGTGGGAGGGCGTGCAGTCGCACCCTCGCCTCCCCGAGCGCTTAAAAAATGAAGCGCAGCGCATTCTGGATCGCAAAAAAGATACAAGCGGTACGGCACGGCAGAGCATCGGAGCCGCGATCGAACAGATTCAATGCGTGGACGATTTGAAGACCCTTGCCGACCGCTTGGCCATCGCCCATTTCCTGACAAGGAGTTGAAAAAGATGCGAGCCTTTCAAATTTCGCCCATCGAGCCTCTGCTGCTGCGTGACGGTCGTCCGTTCAGCACCGATGAGGGCGCTCTGGATGCCACCTCGCTCTCCCTCCCGATGCCCGGCACCCTTGCCGGCTTTCTGCGCACGCTGATCGGACAACTGCGCGGATGCTCTTGGACCCCCGATGAGGTCGCCGCACTGCGCGACATCCGCATCGCCGGGCCGCTGCTGCTGAAAAACGAGACCGTCTGCTTCCCTGCTCCCGCCGACGCGGTGGTGTTGGGCGGAGAGCAGAAAAAGCTGATGCCCCTACGTCCTTTTGAACCGCAGAAGGGGGGCTGCGACCTTCGCCCCGGGCTTTTGCCTCTTAAGGTGACAGAGGATGGCAAGCCCGCTCCGGGCTATGTCTACTGGACGGCCAGAGATATGTTTCTGTGGCTTGCCAACAATACGCCTAAGGACTTTCTGCCCGAAAACATCGGCGACTTTCCCCGCGAAACCCGCCTCCATGTGGCCATAGACCCAAACACCTATGCGGCCAAAGAGGGCATGCTCTACTCGACCCAAATGGTAGCCTATGAGCGCATGCATGAGAACGGTAAGGGGTGCGAAAGCTGGTCGTTTTTGGTAGCTGCAGAGGTACCTCAAGAGGAGAACCTCTGCACCGTTCACACGTTGGGTGGGGAGCGACGCCTTGCCGCCATAACGGATGCGCCCAAAAAGTGGCCCGACACATGCCCGAACCCCATTAAAGAGGCGCTGCGGCAAACCCGACAGGTGCGGATGGTGTTGGCCACTCCCGCGATATTCAAGGAGGGTTGGAGGCCTGGCTGGCTCAACGACGAGCTGGTTGGCTCGCCGCCGGGCGCCTCCGAGGTTGTGCTGCGCCTAAAGGCGGCTGCCGTGAAAAGGCGGTTGGCGGTGAGCGGGTGGGAGTATCGCCATCAGCGCGCCAAGCAGGTGCGCTGGCTGGCGCCTGCCGGCTCGGTCTACTTTTTTGAGCTGGAACAGGGCGACCCAGAGCAGTTGGTCGAGACGCTTTGGCTAAAGCCTGTTTCCGATAAAGAGCGCGATCAAAACGATGGCTACGGCCTTGCCCTTTGGGGCGCCTGGAACAACGCATTTTAAAGGAGGATAGAAAGGATGACCGCTTGGGCTTTGTTCTTACATGCCTTAACCCCCGTGCATTCGGGAACCGGCCAGGCTGTGGGGGTTATTGACCTGCCTATCGCCCGAGAGAAGGCGACCGGTTGGCCGGTGTTGCCGGCCAGCGGAGTCAAAGGCGTTTTTCGAGATGAGGCTGCACAGCTCGTAGATAAGAGCACGGTAGATAAGCTCTTTGGCAAGGCCAATGAAGGCAAGGATGGCGACTCCGGAGTTGCCGGCCCGCTCTGCTTTGGCGACCAGCGCCTGCTATGCCTGGCCGTGCGGAGCTTCTACGGCACCTTCGCCTACGTCACCAGTCCGCTGGTGCTAAGCCGTCTGAAACGCGATCTCTTGGCCGCCGGTCTCGACCTTCTGCCGTCGCTGGGGCAAACCCTGAACACGAACAGCTCCGCTCTCATCCCTACGAAGAGCGAAATCGCGGACAAAGTGATGCAGAAACTCTATTTCGAGGACATTGATATAGAAGGCAAGGCTTCTGAGGATGCGGAGAAAGTTGCGCAAGAGTTGGCCGACATCCTCTTCCCAGAGCAGAAGTCGCTGTTCACCGAGCGCTTTGCCGTGGTACCCGACGACATTTTTACCTTCCTGTGTGAAACGGCCACCGAGGTAACCGCACGGGTGAAGCTGCAGGATGACACGAAAACGGTACAAAGCGGAGGCCTTTGGTATGAAGAGGCCGTGCCCGCCGAATCGGTCTTTTGCGGCATCGTGATGTGGACAGGCAAAAAGGACAATACGCAGGAGGCGGAAGGCCTTCTCTCTAAAATCACGAAGATACAGGTGGGGGGGAAGGCCTCGGTAGGGCGAGGAATCTGTCGTGTGGAGGTGAAGCCATGACGCTGAGAACACGCGCTCAGGTAGACATGCTGCTGGCGGAAGAGCTGGTTAACGAGGTGTATGAGAAGGAAAAAAAGCCTGTACACACAATCTATGGCGGGCTGTGCCATCAATTTCCGGTGTTGGTGCGCACCTGCGGCCTGTGCCAGGCTCTAGCCTTCTCCGCAGCGAAAGCGAAGACGGGAGAGGAGGGCGACCGCCAGAGGGCGCATGCGCTGCTGCTGAAACATGTGGGCAAGGTTCTCAACCTACCTCAAGAAGCACAGAAGCTGTGCACGGAAGTTGCCGGCGCCGATGCCTCTCAATATATGTTCTACACACGCCGCGTTCTCTCGGCATGGGTCTACTTCAAGCAGTTTGCGGTCTCCATTCTCGATGTAACAAGCGCCAATGAGGCGAAGGAGGAGGGAGAAGGTGAGGCCTGACAACTCGTTTGTGATTCGATCTGTACGCAAAGATTTACCATCCCTTGAGTCAAAACAATATTCTCACGCCGGCCTGTTGCTGCACCGCTATTTGCAAAAACAGGATGATGAGCGTGCCAGAGAAGACCTGCTAGACAGCATCTGCAACAAGGTGAAAGCCTCCGAAGCCTATAAGGCAGCATTTGAACGATGGAAACAGGCTGCGACAGGGCAGAAGCTGGAGGTTAGGTTGCGATTCGAGACACCGTTGGCCATTGGGCTGGGCAACGAGTCGCCCATCGAGGTGGGCTTCACGTTTCATCACACTTACGGCATGCCCATCGTGCCGGGCAGCGCCATGAAAGGGCTGTGCCATAGGGTGGCACGGTTGGTTACAGGTCTGTCCGACGATCAGTGTAAAGACCTGTTTGGGGATACCACCATCTCTTCGGCCTTTGTTTTTCACGATGCCTGGTACGACCCCGATACGGTAGGCGGTTACCCGTTCCATCGTGACGTGGTGACCACGCACCACCCAGACTACTATCAAACCCAAGGAAGCAAGTGGCCTACCGATTTCGACGACCCGGTTCCGGTGCCCTTCCTGGTGGTGAAGCCGGGAGCGTGCTTCTATTTTCTGTTTGAGATGCCCAACGCCAGTCCGCAATGGGCGGCCTTTGTGGAGTCGCTGCTGAAGTGGGGCGGTGAGAACCTCGGCATCGGCGCAAAAACGAACGCCGGCTATGGACGGTTCGAGGTAGAGAGGATAGGTGGTTCTCAAACCTCTTCAGAAGAGGAGTTGGAAGAGTGGAAGGATGTTGAAATTAGCGTGAACCCTAGTACCCTTGAGGCGGAAGTAAAAGCTTCCACTTACGGGTCAGCGGTTACCCATGCAAATGATAAAAAGAAAATAGAAGCATTGCTGAAACCGCATAAAAAAGAGCTGAAGGAGCACAAATGGAAGGCGAGAGCGACCCTGAAAATCGCAAAGAAGGAAAAAAATTACATTCGTGACATACAGGACATCCAGTTTTGAGCGGTAGGAAAGGAGCCGATAAAGATGAATTCCATCCTTGTGACGGTGGGCACCTCGTTGCTCACCAACATGCAGCGCGACAATCTGGAGGCGACCGTGCAACCGGTTCGCCTGCAGTACATCCGCGAGAAGGGGGAGCAGAAGGCCAGTGCCGAGACCAACTCGCTGCGGTTGCTGCTTGAAAAGATGTCGCCGAAGAACACCAAAATCCTCTTCTTTCACTCCGACACCGAGGACGGGGAGCGCTGCGCCCAAACGCTTGAACGCTACTATGACGGGCAGGGCTACCAGGCCGAAACGCGACGGGTTGAGGGACTGCAGTACCGGCAAGAGGCGTTTAAGGCCGCCGGGCTGCGCAACCTGGTGCGCGAGTTAGCCTCCACCGCGCGCCGAGAGCAGGAGGCCGGGCGGGCGGTGCACATCAACGCCACCGGTGGCTTTAAGGCCGAGATAGCCTATGCCACCCTCATCGGGCTTTTGTTCGATGTGCCGGTGTACTACCTGCACGAACGCTTTAACAACCTTATTCAGATGCCTCCTGCCCCCATCGCCTGGGACTACTCGCTGCTGGCGGAATACGATGCCGTTTTGAACTGGCTCGAGGCCGCCGGCCAGCGCAAGCTGGAGGAGCTTTGGAACTTCGCGCATCAGCACGGGATAGACTGCGAAACCGACCCAGGCTGGCGTAAAATCGATCTCATTCTCGACCATGAGCCGATAGATGGCGACATCTATGTGGCGCTATCGCCGGCAGGCGAAGCCTACTACGAGGCCTATCGCGCACACCTGGAGCGTCCGGGCGACTCGATATACCTCACCCAAGAGGTTTCGGAGCGCTTAGAGCGGCTGGAACCCTCCAAACGCCAAGAGATCGAGGCGCTGTTGCAAAAGCTTAGCCATCGTCCCTTTTGGCAGGGCAGTGCGGAGAAGATGCGCGATTCGGGGCTGTGGGTCTACCCGCGCGGGCCACGCAACGCGCGGATCGCCTTCTATCTGGATGAGGGTGGCACCGGCGTGCGCGTTTGCGAGATCGCCTGGCATAACGATGGCAGCTACGACGCGCTGTGCGATCGGAAGCCGCAGGCCGAGGCCTATCGTGAGGCGCGATGGCGCCTCTGGACGCGGAGGTAAAAATGGCAAAAATCGTTATTAGCTTTCTGGGTACGGGGAATTATCAGGAGGCGGAATATACATGGGACGCTCGCACCTATCGCACCCGCTTTTTCCCGGCCGCCGTGGCGCAGTGGATAAAGCCGGATAGACTGTATGTGC
This sequence comes from Chthonomonas sp., assembly GCF_035294165.1. Classification (GTDB taxonomy): domain Bacteria; phylum Armatimonadota; class Chthonomonadetes; order Chthonomonadales; family Chthonomonadaceae; genus Chthonomonas. The sequence continues at coordinate 3,034 of NZ_DATGLN010000157.1, read as the reverse complement.
TGCTTACCGACGAGGCACGCAATCACCCAAATTGGGCATCCCTCCAGGCAGAATTAACGAACCAACAGATCGAGTATCAGGATATCACGATTCCAAACGGCAGCTCCGAAAGCGAGCTGTGGGAAATCTTTGAGCGGCTCGTTGGGCTGCCTCAAGAGGACGATGAGATCACCCTCGATATCACGCATGGCTTCCGCTCGTTGCCGGCTCTCGCCCTATTGGCCATGGTCTACCTACGGATTGTGAAGCAGGTAAATTTACGCCACATTTTCTACGGGGCTTACGAAGCAAGAGCTTCAAATTCTAGTACAGAACCCTCTGTCGCTCGTGTCCCAACCTTCGAACTCACCCCCTTTGTTACCCTGCTCGAATGGGCTTCGGCTGCCGATCAGTTTCTTAATACCGGCAATTCAACGGTTCTCGGCAAGCTCCTCAACGAGCGGAACAAAAAGCTGTGGAAAGACGAGGGGGCGCAACCGAGAACGCTGCAGCGATTAGGCAACGGTCTAACAACTTTGTCGGAGATAATCGCGAGCTTGCGCGCCCGAGAGGTTCCTACGGCCGCCAGCAATCTTGTGAGTGCCCTGAGGGATGCCGAAGAGGAGGTACGTACCTATCTTCCTCCGGCGGTACCTATCCTCGAAAACGTAAGGAAGGCCTATGAGCCGTTGGCCACTCCGGTGCGGGCTAACCAGCTGGAGCGTCCGGAGGACATCCGTTCGCATCTGCGGGTTCAGTGGGAGTTGCTGCAGAAATATATTCGGTGGAAACAGTGGGTACAGGCGGTCACTCTTGCCAGGGAGTGGGTGGTAACGTTGCTCTGTTGGCGTTGCGAACAACCTGTGCTCGACAAGGAGGTGCGTGAAAGTGTAGCAAAGCATTTGAATCCGACAAGTGAAGCCGATAAAAAAGAGATAAAACAGGATACAGACTATCTGAAGGATTTAGACGAAGCGGAGAAGGCGAGTTTTACAGGGGTTTGGGGCAGGCTAGGGCAGCTGCGCAACGACATCGCCCACTGTGGCATGCGCAGAGATCAGCGTAGCGCCGAGGATGCCATTGGGCAAATAGAGAACCTAACCTCGATTCTAGAGCCGCTAGCTCAACAGATCAAAGATTAATTTAGGGTTCCATCTGTCATTTCGAGCCGGAGGCGAGAAATCTTAAGTTTCAATCCTCGCCGGCTCTAAAGGGAAGGGTGTCGGCCTTTAGGCTTGCGGTAGTTTCCTTAAGGGCAAGCTATCCCCAGCCTGCTGCCGTCGTTTGCGTAGGGTTTGCAACAGCAGCGGCAGAGCAAAGCCCATAATAAATGCGCCTAGCCCGCCCTCCGGCACAAAGCCGTGAGGCGTTTGCCCTCCTGAGGCGGCGAACTGCGGTGGAAGCGCGGCAAGCAGGGGGGGCGGGCTGCCGTGTCCTCCCCCGTGAAACAGGAACGGCAACCCAAAGGCCCCGTAAGGAAAGCCACCGGTAACATGGGCTTGCGGCAGTCCAGGCGGCACAAGGGGCGCTAGGGAGGGCGAGAGAGCCACCTCTGCATTCTTGGCCTGTTCTGGGCTGACAAAGGGAGAGTAGGATGGCGTTACGGGTGTTGGGGCCGAGGCCATCTGAAGATTGGGTGCCGTAACGTTAAAGAGGTTATGGGCGACGCTTTTAGGAGGGGGCAGTTGGATGTTGCCGATGGGGTTGCCGCATACGGCGATGAGCACCGGAGTGCCTCTTGCATCTACAAAGGCAGGGGTACCGACCGGCAAGCGTCGCATGCGATAGCCCATGATGTCGCGCCCTTTTATGTGATGGACGTACCACACGGGCAGCACATGGGCCGCGGTGAGGCGTTTGAAGCGGAGTTGTGCCAGAGCCAGCTCCAGCTCCCCTAGTGAGGCCAGTTTATAGTGGCGCAGATAGCGCGCGGCCACCACGCGATTGGTGCGGGCTTCGGTCACCAGTTCGCGGGTGCTCTCGACCGGGGTAACCAGGAAAGAGCCGGGGGGCACGACGGAGGGCACTAGGCGGAAGGTGGGTAGGGGCGGGTGTGCGGAGGCAGACAAGCTTAATAGCCCGACAAGGGCAATTAAGGACAGGGTTATAAGAAAGCAACCTCTCTCGAAGCGGCGTGTCAGGGCCGTTGCCCCTTTTTCATGATGCCGCAAACTCGGTTTTTTCTGGATCGTTTCCCATAGTGTGTGCATCCTGTTCTCTCTCCCTCGGGGTGCCGTCGTTTCGTCCTGTCTTTCCTCAGGGACACCTGTTTGTTATATTCTCTTTTGCTTCAAAATGTTCCTATTCAGGGAGTTCTACGTATTATATTAAGGCCGACTCGTAGCACCTATTTTATCACATCATCATAGGTAAAGCTACCGGTAGTTTTACTAGATCAGGATATTTAGGAAAAGCTAAGTTTGCGCGAATCGGGAGTGATTGTAGGTTCGAGAGAGAGGTTCGCGCAGGATTTTGAGAGAGTGTGGTATAATATAAGAGGCAACTTCTCGAGGGTAAGGGCTTAAGAGGCCTTTATTTTGAGAGTAAGTTGACCGTATCACCGGCTCTTCGGAGCTGGTGGGGATTGAAACAAATATCTGCAGCTGATTAGGAGGTTACAAATGAGTATCACCGGCTCTTCGGAGCTGGTGGGGATTGAAACTTTTGGTGGATATCACGACGGCAAACCAAAGCACGTATCACCGGCTCTTCGGAGCTGGTGGGGATTGAAACTAATACCTTCTCGAATACCTGCGATACGTATTGGCGTATCACCGGCTCTTCGGAGCTGGTGGGGATTGAAACTGGTCTATTAGTTCAACATCCTTCTCAAGATAGGTGTATCACCGGCTCTTCGGAGCTGGTGGGGATTGAAACCTCCTTAGAAGCGCCATCGATACCCCTAAGAACCTCCGTATCACCGGCTCTTCGGAGCTGGTGGGGATTGAAACTTGTCGTTGGATTCGCATCTTGTATCTGAAAGCTCGTATCACCGGCTCTTCGGAGCTGGTGGGGATTGAAACACTGTCAACAGACCCGTCATCGCCACAGGCAT
>NZ_DATGLN010000156.1:0-27006 GCF_035294165.1 Chthonomonas sp. | reverse complement strand
CTTAGCGTTGCTGAACCACTTAACACGACCTCTAATTTGCATACACGTCCTCCTAAAGAAGGAAACGAATTCCGGTATATGCCCGGTGGTCATCAAAAAAGTATAAAGCCTGTATGCCAATTTGTCAAGAAGAATTTTTTTGCAGCGTGTCCTACGTTTTGTTGAGACTCAATCTATTGCAAGTCTATGGGTTTCTGTCGGTCTACATCATCGAAGTTTCGCACCGGTTTCGGCGGCCAGAAGGTTTCGTGAGGTAGACTGATGGCATGGGAGAAGCTTTGTATTCGCTTTTGGAAGTAGAGAGCGGCAACGTGGTGATAGAGAATTTGCATGTTGCAGATACTTTTTGGAAGCAGGTGGTTGGACTGCTAGGCAAAAGGGGATTAGATGAGAGCGAGGGGTTATGGATCGAGCCGTGCAACGGGGTACACACCTTTGGCATGCGCTTTGAGATTGACCTCCTCTTTTTAGACAAAAGCGGCCTTGCGGTGCATAAGGCCCTGCATGTAAAGCCGTGGCGAATCTGTGGGCCGATTTGGGGCACGCGAGTTGTTGTGGAGATGCCTGCAGGGGCTTTGGTGCGCGGCAACATTCGACCGGGAAGGCACTATATAAAAATTCCACGGGAACAGGGGAGGCCTTTTTGAGAGTCTAGTAGATAGGGAAGAAGGGTTTTTTTAGATTTATTTTCAGAAAGGGAACCGATCTCATGTTTACGCCATTCCAGAACGAGTATCCGTATCCAAATTTCAGCGAAGAGCGCCCTCGTAAGAAGATGGAAGAGGCTTTGCAGGCCGTTGCGGGGCAGTTGGGCAAGCTCTATCCGGTCTATTTAGGTACCTCTCGCATCGAGAGCACGGAGCGTTTAGTGAGCATCAATCCTGCCAAGCCGCACCAAGTTGTGGGGCAGGTCTGTACGGCCCCGCCGGAGTTGGTCGAGAAGGCGGTTTTAGAGGCGGAACGCGCCTTTCCGGCATGGGCTAGCCTATCGCCGGAGGTAAGAGCAAGACACCTGGTAAAGTTGGCCGCTATTCTACGTCGTCGCATCTACGAGTTTGCGGCTTGGATGGTCTATGAGGTCAGCAAAAGCTGGAGCGAGGCCTATGCCGATGTGGCTGAGGCCATAGACTTTTTGGAGTATTACGCCCGTGAGGCCGTTCGTTGGGGACAAGGCAAGCCCACGGTGGATTTCCCCGGCGAAGAGAACGTCTATTTCTATCTGCCTTTAGGGGTTGGGGCCGTGATCGCGCCGTGGAACTTTCCTCTGGCCATCCTCACCGGTATGACGATGGCTGCGGTGGTAGCGGGCAACACGGTGATCGTGAAGCCGGCGGAGCAGGCCTCTGTGATTGCGGCCAAGTTGATGGAGCTGTTAGATTTGGCGGGGTTTCCTCCTGGGGTCGTCAACTTGATGCCCGGCCCCGGTGAGACCGTTGGAGAGGCGTTAACGGGGCACCCCAAAATCCGCTTTGTTGCTTTTACCGGTAGCAAGGAGGTTGGAATACATATCTACCAAAGGGTGGCAACGGTGCAGCCTAATCAAAAGTTTCTGCGTCGTGCCATTCTTGAGATGGGCGGCAAAGATGCCATTATTGTGGATGATGGGGTAGGGCTAGAAACCACTGCTACCGAGATCGTACGGTCAGCGTTTGGGTTTCAGGGGCAGAAGTGCTCCGCCTGCTCGCGCCTCATCATACATAAAAACCTCTATGAGCCGTTGCTACAGAAGGTTATTGAACAGGCACGGCGGTTGCGTGTGGGCGATCCGGCACAATATGGCATAGATATGGGCGCGGTGATAGATGCCGACGCCTACCGAAAAATCCAAAGCTATATCGCCATCGGCAAAACGGAAGGGGAACTTGTTATGGGCGGGGTAGACCCTGCGGAGCCGGACGAGACCGGTTACTTTATTCATCCGACCATCTTTCGGGATGTGGCGCCGAACGCTCGGATCGCTCAAGAGGAGATATTCGGGCCGGTGCTTGCCGTGATTAAAGCGGAAGATTTTGACCATGCATTGGAGATCGCCAATGGCACCGAATACGGCCTTACCGGTGCCCTGTTTTCCTACAACCGCGAGCACATCGAGAGGGCACGCCGCGAGTTTCATGTTGGAAACCTCTACATTAACCGGAAATGCACCGGTGCCCTTGTGGGAGTACAACCGTTTGGCGGTTTCAACATGTCGGGCACCGACAGCAAAGCCGGTGGCCCGGACTACCTAGGTCTCTTCTTGCAGGCGAAATCCGTGTCCGAGCGCTTCTAGGGGGTAACGACCACCTTTACAACGTCGAGTTTGCCGTTGGCCAGACCGGCAAGCACGTCGGGAAGCTGAGAGAGAGTAGCCCGATGCTGTAGAAAGAGGTGCGAGGGAATCTGTCCCTCTGAAAGCAGGGCCAGTGCTTGCCGTACGGCGCTAGGTGTGTGATGGAAGGCACTTGTGAGAGTGACCTCCTCATAATGAACGCGATGGGTATCCAGAGCTATAGAGCTGCCGGCGGGGCAGCCGCCGAAAAGACACACCGTTCCGCCGGGCCGGGCCAGCGTGATCGCGTTCTCCCATGCCTGCGGGGTACCTACGGCTTCGATAACCCAGTCGGCACCTAGCCCCTCTTCCGTGAGGCTTTTGAGGTGCTGAAAAACCTCCTCTCCCGCTTGGAGATCGAAAACTTTGTCGGCACCGAGCGCTTTGGCTAGCGCAAGCCGTCCCTCACGTCGCCCAACGGCAAGAACTCTCGCCCCGGCCAGAACGCAAAGGCGTACAAACAGGAGGCCTATAGGGCCAAGACCGAGCACCGCCACGCTCTCTCCAGGGCAGATAGGCAGACGTTCTAACCCGTGCACCACACAGGCTAGAGGCTCTACAAGGGCCGCCTCCGAAAAATCGAGGTGAGGGGGTATGGGCAAAAGGTTCGTTGCGACGATGCGAGCAGGCACGAGGATGGTTTCAGCATAGGCCCCATTCAGGAACAGCAGATCGCGGCACAACTCCGGTTGTTTACGTCGGCAAAAGAGGCATCGGCCGCACGGAGCCGAATTTGCAGCGACAACGCGCTGACCTACCTGCCACCCCTGAACGTTAGGCCCGATGGCCTCGATGACTCCGGCAAACTCATGCCCAAACAACGCGGGAGGCCGAATCATGCGCGCATGGTACCCACGGCGATAGACCTTCACGTCGGTGCCACAGGTTAATGCGGCATGTATTCGCACCCGTACTTCCCCTTCGGCCGGTTCCCCTATAGGCACCTCCTCGATCCGCACATCCTCCGGCCCGTAAAGAACGGCCGCTTGCATTATGCCCATGGTTGCAAAATCACCTTGAGGGTGTTCTCGCTAGGGTGGGAAGCGAGGGCGAGAGCCTCTTGAACGGCTGAGAGCGGCAGGCGGTGCGAGATAAGCGGTTGCACCTCTATGTCATGCCGAAAGATAAGGTCTGCGGTCTCCTGGAGCAGGGTGATGTCGCCACTATAGGAACCTAGAAGCTGTTTTTCGAGCATGCCGATGGCTCCTGCATCTATTTGGGTAAAGTCTTGCAGGTAGGTCTGGGCGAAAAGCAGTGCTTTGCCTGCCGGACGCACGAGATCGAGCGCTGTCTGAATGAGGTTGCTGTTGGCGACGGCCAGTATCGCCACGTCGGCCCCTGCGGTTGGAGCGTTTTGGGTGAGATAGCTTTTGGCCTCCTCTGTGGTTGCGAAGGCGACGTCGGCGCCAAGCCGTAGCGCCAGGGCGCGCCGTGAGGCGAGCGGATCGACCACGAGCACCCTCGCTCCCACTCTACGGCAGAGCTGAGTATAGAGGAGACCGATGGGGCCTTGACCGAGAATCAGCACAACATCCTCCGACTGGATGTGGGCTTGGCGAACACCCTTTAGGCAGGTATTAAGCGGCTCGATGAAGGCAGCCTCTTCCGCCGTGACGCTAGAGGGCAGCCGTATCATGCCATGTTTTACGCACCGCTCCATCACGCGCACAAACTGGGCAAAGCCACCTCCTGCCGGCTCGTACCCGGCGGTGGTGCCGGTTTGCTTATAGACCGGGCATTGAGCAAAAGCACGACGGCGACAGTAGGGACAATCGGAGCAAAGACAGGGCACATGATGTACCACCGCCACGCGCTCGCCGACCTCCCAACCCTCCACCTCCTCACCGATTTTGACGATACGTCCGGCCATCTCGTGCCCGAAGATGCGAGGCGGTTCCACGAGGCCGAAGTGAATTTTTTTGAGGTCGGTGCCGCAGATGCCGCAAGCCTCTATCTTAATAAGAACCTCTTTTGGGCCGACGGTTGGAATCGGGAGACGTTCGAGCACCACTTTATCTTTCCCGCGATAGACGGCGGCGAGCATCGCATAGGGCAGATCGTTCATGGTCGTTGCCCCACATCGAGTTGGGGAAGAGGAAAAGCCGCTGGGGTATGAAAGGCGGCCTCCACTTCGTGCGGATCAAGGTTGCATCCGAAGCCTTTTAACGAGATCGGCTTAAATCCAAGCTTAAAAGCGGGCGAGCTTGGCTTTAGTCGGAAATCGCCTTCTTCTGGATCAACAAACTCAGGGTCGGCGATGAGCGAGTGGATATCCTGTCCTTTTTGTTGCCACTGGGAAAAGCTCATGCCATCGAAAGTAACCGGTTGCCCCGCGGCATTCCAGTAGAGATTATAGTCAAGATGGTAGTTGTTGCCAGACCAGTTTGAACCGAGTAGTGTGCCTTGACGATAGTAGACGATGTTATGCTCCAGGGTGAACGAGAGGTGGTCTTCCGCGCGGGTGCGTACAAGCTGGGCTTCGAGATTGAGGGCAAAGATATTGTTAATTACTCGGTTGTTGGCTCCATAATGCTGGTGCAGGCCGCCCGACTTCGTGTCGTACACGATGTTATCCTCTGCGAGCACATCGCTGGTGCCCTCATCGAAGTAGATGCCCCATCCGCCGTAAGTGAAGGAACGGATGTGGTGCAGGAGGTTGTGTTTAAGAACCGTTCCCGGCGAGATGCCTAGCAGATAGATGCCGCCCATATCGGAGAGCAGGCCTTGGCCGATGTTCTCGATGAGGTTGTTCTCGATGAGATTGTCGTGGGCAAGGCTCTTCCCATAGCCCCACGTCCAGCCCACAGAGATGCCGGTGTAGTAGAGGTTGCCGATGGTGTTGTTGATGAGGCGATTATAGGGGGATTGGCCGATCCAAATACCGGTTGCCGCCGGATGGAGGCGTCCTCCATCGGCAATAAGGCAGTTTTGCACGGTGTTGTTTGAAGCGATGAGCTGGGACTGGTCACGAATCATCGTCTCTCCGAGCTTGACGCCACCGGCACCCAGGTCGGTTAAAGCACAGTTTTGGATGCGGTTGTTTTGGCAACCTTCGCCAAGGGAGATAGCCCAAGCACCGGTATGCATAATGCGGCATCGGTCGAACAGGCAGTTATGCGCCATGGTCGCCTCGATGGCTGCCGGAAGGTCTACTTCGGCCTGGGGGGCATCATGGCCTTCTGGGGGCAGGTTCCAGTTGGAGTAGGCAAAGGTTAACCCGCGAAAGACCAGGTAGGAGACCGGCGTGTCGGTGTTGGGGTTGCCTTGAAGGGTGAGGAGTTGGTCGAGACGAGGAGCGACGATCTGGGCGCTCTGTAATTGCTCTTGCGCTTTGGGTAGATAGGTCAAGACACCGGTGGGGCGGTCAAGATACCATTGGCCGGGCTGGGAGAGCGCCTCTTTCACATTCTCGATAAGATAGCGATTTCCCTTTGGGAAACTCGCCCACCACTCGGTTCCTGGAGTGTGTCCTTCTAAAGTGACGATAGAATGGTTCGTATCGAGCGATGCAACATGATAACGTCCGGCGGCCCAAGTATGAAACACAATAACCTCCACATCGTTGAGGTTCGCCCAGTGCGGGTCGAAGCTGCCCGGCGCGTAACCGAATTGGTCGAACCCCTTCCCTTGAGCAGTCGGGGAGGAGGTTCCATCTTGAGTAATGATATAGTAGCCGTTCATCGGCAGGCGGGGCCGATAGCGCCGTTCGCCGTTGACCCAGAGTTGGCAGAAGTTCCACTGGCCGTTTTTGACATCGGGCAACGTTGTTGTCCAACGATCGGGCCCTTCCATGTGCCAATTTTTAAGCAGGGAACCTCCGCTAATAATAGGCGTTTCCCCGGCATAGGCCTCGAAAACGGTTGGGGAGTCGGCGGTTCCGCTATCTTCTAGGGTAAACACAAGCGGCTTTGTGAGAGTATAGAAACCGCCTCTTACAAGCACGATGATAGGGCGATGTAGGTTGGGGTGTTGTTGCCGGAAGGTGCGCACGGCCATTTGAGCGCGTTGAAGAGTAAGGAAGGGGCCGTCGGAACGGTGCGAGTTGGGGGCCGGCAAGCGCCCTGACCAGTTGTCGTTGCCGTTTGTGGCCACATAGAAATCGGCGTGGGGCCGGGCTGCTAAGGTCATTGCGGCACCGGCAAGCAGAAGACCTAGCCCGAACATCATGGTGTAAGCTCTCATCGGCTTCTCCTGAAAGGTTTTTGCCTACCTAACACCTTATCTCTTCTGCTTATGGGCAATGAAATCCTGCTCAATGTGGTTTTGAGAGTGGGAACCGTATTTACGAGGGGGCGGTATACTTAATCAGAGTTCTAGATACGCTTAGCATATAAAAGTGGCTTTTAGGAGGATCGTAATGAACTATGGGTTTGTGCCCACCTATGGAACGGTGGCCGAGGCGCCTGCGGAAGTAAGAGCGACCTTTGTGCGTCGGGTCTACGGGCTGTTCTTTGTTTCGGTGCTTGTGACCATTCTGGTAAGCGCTTTTTGTGCGCAACAGGCCATTGCCGCCACGCTTATGCCCATGCTGCTGCCGCTGCTCATTGTACAGCTCGTGCTGGGCATCATTATGGCGTTTGCGCGCCGTACCACCGGTTTGAACATCGCTCTGTTTTACCTCTTCTCGGCGACAGAGGGAATGATCATCGGCCCCTTGATGACGCTTGTTTCGCGCGTGGCGCCCGGGGTTCCGTTAGAGGCGGCGGTGCTGACGGGGGCGGTTTTTGCAGGATTGTCCCTCTATGCATTGCAGTCTGGGAAAGATTTCTCGTTTTTGGGCGGGATGTTGTTTGTGGGGCTGATCGCCCTCGTCATTGGCGGTTTGGTGATGATGTTTGTGCATGTGGCGGCGCTCTACACCCTCTACTGCATCATCGGGGTGTTGATCTTTTCGGGCTACGTTTTGTACGACACCTCGCTGATCATGCGCCGACTTTACCCGGGTGAGGAGATTGTGGGGGCTATCAGCCTCTATTTGGACCTCATCAACCTCTTTTGGCTGATTTTGCAGTTGCTTATGGAGCTACAGCGTCGCGATTAGCGAGCAAGTTTTCGGTTCTTGAGTGAGTTTGTGGAGCAGGCCGACTTTGTTCACCCTATCCCTTCCTTTCGTCCTTGTGGATGAGGGGAAGGGCGCCTTTCCCCAGAAAATCTTTCGATTTTCTGGAGACCCCGGTATAGGCCTTGAGGGCAAGGTGCAGTGCGCAGCACCATCGGTCTTGGGGTTACCCCCATCATGAAATCGGTTCTAGAGCAAGTTAACAGAACAAGCCTATTTCGTTCACCCCCTATCCCGTCCTTTCCCCCTATCAGGGAGAAAGAAGGCTAGTATGATTAGTTTCCAGAGGAAAGATTATCAAAGGAAAACAACAATGAACTTGCCGGTCTCCCCACTCCCTGCAGGGGGTGGGGCTGACGGCCTTCCGGCTCAAGAGCAGGTTAACCAAGCAAGCCCATCTTGTTCGCCTCCTATCCTCCCATCCCCCGATCTGGGAGCAAAGGGGCTAGTAAGTAAGCTTCTGGAGCCCATCGGCAGAGTGTGGTAAGCTGCTGGAAACAAGCTCTCTCACCCCAAACGGCTCAGCAGTAGAGGGTTATCAAACTATTGGTGGTCAAATGATCCAATCCATTCGAATCGTGGTAGCCGCGATTACGCTGGCAGCTTTGGCGATGCCATCGCCGGTGCGTACATCGTTGGCCGGTCTTACCCATCCGGTACGGGCGGAGCTGGCGTCCTCGCTGTCGCCCTCAGGGATCGTATTGGAGGCGGAACAGGCAGAGCTGATGGGCGGTGCCCACATAGATAACAGGGACACGGGTTACCGCGGCACGGGATACGTAGATGGTCTCAATGCTTCCAACGTAGGGCAGTGTCGTGTTATATTCGCAGTCGCTGTGCCGTCCGATGGACGGTATCCGGTATCTATCCGATACGCCAACGGGAACCAGGCTGCGGGCACTCTAACGGAATACGTAAACGGATTGCCGCTTGGGCAAGTGTCATTCGCACCCACCGGCCAATGGACAAATTGGGAAACCAAACGCCAGTCCATCCCGATGCGCGCCGGGTTGAACACGTTTTGGTTAGAAGTTGACAAAGGGGACTCGGGCGGCATTCACTTGGATGATATTTCGGTACTGGGGGCGGACAACGTATCGCGCGGGGCTTCTTTGCCCTATGTTGAATATGAGGCCGAGGACGGACAGACCAATGGCACCATCATAGGGCCTAACAGAGATTACGGCACGTACGCAGCCGAGTCATCTGGGCGGCGTGCAGTACTGCTGGCTAAGTCCGGTCAGTATGTGCAGATCAGGCTGGTGAAGCCGGCCAATGCAATAGATGTTCGCTACGCGATTCCGGACAGCGCGTCGGGTACCGGCATGTCGGCATCTATTAGTCTCTACATCAATGGACACAAAGACCGTGAGGTTCTCTTGACCTCCAAGTATGCCTGGGTGTACGGAGCGTTTCCTTGGTCTAAAAACCCGGCGGATGGAAATCCTCATCACTTCTACGACGAGGTACACATGTTGCTAGGCCGGAAGTTGCCGGCAGGCACGCTTATCAGGCTTCAGCGCGATCCGGGCGATAAGGCGCCCTGGTACCTCATTGACCTGATCGATATGGAACAGGTGCCAAAGCCCTATCCGCGGCCTATGGGTTACGTGTCCGTTACTCAGTTTGGAGCAGTTCCCAACAGCGGTAAGGACGCGGCACCGGCGTTCATAGAGGCGATTTCTAAGGCCGAATCAGAGGGCAAAGGGGTGTGGATCCCACCGGGCAAGTACAATATTGTTAGCAGTCGAATCCCCATCAGTGGCAAAGTGGTGATCCGCGGAGCGGGCCCTTGGTACTCCGTATTGACAGGCCCCAACGCTGGGTTCGAAGGAGAAGGGGGAAGCTTCCAATGCTATGACTTTGCCATTATGGGCACTACGAATCACCGAGATGACAGCGCGCCTGACAACGGTTTTGACGATAATTTGGGCCAGGATTCTATCATCCAGAATGTTTGGATAGAACACAAGAAATGTGGCTTGTGGATTAATTGGCCCACCGACCATCTGTACATTGTAGGTGTACGTGTTCGAGATACGATGGCCGACGGAATCAATTTTGCCGGAGGGACAAGCCACTCGATGGTGGAGCAGTCAGAGCTGCGTAATACAGGAGACGACGGTTTGGCGATTTGGTCGTCTCTATACAAGACGAAGCTGCCAAGCGAGGACAACACGTTCCGCTTCAACACCGTGCAGCTCCCGTGGCTTGCAAACAACATTGGCATATACGGGGGGATAAACAGTACCGTCTCGGATAATGTGTTGTCAGACACTATGGGATTTGGAGGCGGCATCAACATCAGCACTAACTTTCCAATGTACCCGTTTGTGGGGCGTGTCGTCGTGGAGCGGAATACGTTGAACCGCACCGGGGGGTACGAATACAACGGGAAAGAGCCGTTCGGAGGAATCTGGATCAGTGCCATTAAACAGGATATTAACGCCCTTATTGTGATTCGGGAAAACGTGGTCAATGACAGTACTTACCAGGGGTTTGAAATCCGCGGCCCATTCAGGGTCTCCCACTTGACGGTAGATGGTCTGACGATCCACGGGGCGGGGACATACGGGATTGAGATCCGAGACAATGCGACCGGAATGGCCGAGTTCAGTCATGTGACAGTCGAAGGCGCTAAGTTAGGTGGATTGAATCAGTCCTCCGCTCCGGATTTCCACATCCAACGGGGCCAGGGTAACTGTGGTTGGTAGGATTTATCGGGCAAATAACGCATTAGGGCCAGGCCTGTCCTTTTGTGCAGGCCAAAACCCTTCTGTGGTTGATCAGAGGAAACCCAAAATAGGGGTAACCGAGCAGGTTACCCCTATATGGCCAACTTGCATAAGCAGGCGGTGCCTCTGACAGACGAACCGCGCGTCTACAAATGCAACCGCCTTAGAACCGTGGAGTGCCTTCGTAGTTACGGATGAGGCCTACAACCTTACCCATAATGCGGCTATCCTCGCGTTGAATGGGGATGGGAGGATAGGCCGGGTTCGCAGCGATGAGTTTAGCCCCTTGTGGGGTGAACTGTATCTGTTTTACGGTGGCCTCGTCTCCGAGCAGAACGGCCACGATATCGCCGTTATTGGCCGTGTTCTGCTCCTTCACGATGACGATGTCGCCATCGAGGATATGGGCATCTATCATCGAGTCGCCACGTACGCGGAGGGCGAAGAGATTGCCACTCGCCCTCAGGTTGGGTGGTACAGGCACATAGCCCTCAACGTTTTGGGTGGCCGTGATAGGTTGACCGGCTGCGATGGTACCCACCAGAGGCACAAGCGAAAACTCTCGATGGCGGGTAGAAGGGCCGGTATGCCCCACAACCGTAATGGAGCGTGAGGTGCTGAGGCGGGTTATCTTGCCTTTTCGCTGTAGGGCATCGAGGTGAACGGTGACCCCGCGCAGGCTGGAGATGTTAAAGGCGTTGCCGATCTCACGAATAGAGGGGGGGTAGCCTTTCTCTTCGATGTACTTGACGATAAAGTCCAAAATCTGTTGTTGTTTTTCCGTGAGGCCTTTTGCCATCGCCGGACCTCCTTTCGGTTAGAATATTACCGTGTAGGCGAATCTACTAGAAACCATTATACCACATTTTGTCAATCAGATTTTGGACACCTTCTGCATTTGCTGTGAACGGATGAAGAAATAGAGAAGCCCCTAACCGATTCGGTTAGGGGCTTGGTGCTGGTGGGCTGAGCCTTTAGCCGCGTGAGATGAGCCAGGGAAGCAGGTTGCCATAGCCTACGAACCGATAGCAGGCATCGTATGTGCTATTGGTTTGCGGGTCGTAATATCCAACGACTCGATACATGGAATCGTAGCCGACCTGCTTTCCGTCAACGCTCTGTTGGATGCGACCGCGATAACCGAATAGGGCGTCGGTGACGCTGGACGAGTTGTCGGGGGTGGACTGCATATAGCCCTGCACGCGAAACAGGGAGTCGTAGACGGTGCCCGAGCCGTCGTCATTCTCGTCGTTGTAGCCGAGAAGGCGCCAGGACTGGTCGTAGATAGGCTTTTTAGACATTTGCAAGTTCCTCCTATAGAGTGATCGAACAGGTACTGCAATAATCTACTACCAATGGAAAGACGAAAAGCGGAAAGGCATGGCTTCACCGATTTTGGATAATTTTTCGGTCTGACGTGTGAGCACTTCCTCCGCTTCCAACTGACAGAGGAAGAGGCGCTTACCGCGGTCGGCATCGCGCCGGTGACGCTGCGGCCTCTCGTAGATCAAATTGATGATGAGGTGGTCTATGGTGTTGTGAGGCCTGTCGGTGGTCTCCCGTCGCAACCTGCGTGCTTGCCTCTGGGTTTTCGCGATCAAATGCCCAGCACGAAGGACTATAGGCGATGTATTGGCGAATGCGGATTCGTCTTTAACAATTACCCTCTGCGGCCGAATTTCCAGGCAAGGAAGCTTTCTAAAAAGAGCAGAACGATGACGGCCTCCACCAGCAGACGCCAAATCTCGACCCCGTAGCGTGAACGGTTGACGGCCGTGCTTAGCTGCTCGGGGGTCGTTACAAAGGCTGCCCGTGCAAGAGGGTAGCCTATTTGGGATAGGGCCGCGTTGGGGGCCACATAGGTTAAATCCGATTCCTGTTCGGGGAGGGCGACCGCAAAGGCCTCATGGATGGAGCCGCCGGAAACCCGGTAGACCCCGGCCATCTGGGTATTGGAGTACTGCAGTTCGGCGCCTTCGGTGCCGAGAACAGGTGTGCGTGTATCTACGGTGCCGTCGGGGCGGGTAATGCGGATTTGGGAGTTTGCAGCCGAGAGCGGAAGAGGAAGCTGGAAAGGCATGTCCAGAGCAAGGTTATGCCGCACCTCCGCACTGGCACTGAGGGCAAGCAGCAGTTGATAGAGCAGGGGCACATAGCTGGCGGTGAGGGGTAGGTCGTTCCAGGAGGTGTCGGCGCTGCTTGCGGCCAGCATCACCTGGCCTCGACCCACCTGGCGCTGCACCAGGGCGGGTGAGCCATCGCCGAACCGAAGCACCACTTGAATGCTGCCGGGGTTACTTGAATCGTCAAGAGGGGTTAGCTGGCGATAGGCGGTGAAGCGGGCAAGACCGAGATTGATGTTGGAGGTGTCCTTAAAAAAGCCGAGCGGCGCATAGTTGCCAATAGAGCCTGGGTTGAGGGTTTGGGCGTTTTCGTAGGGAAAGCGAACGATTTTTCCCAAGGCGGCAGGCAGCAGACCGGCCTCCTTAAGCACCGCGTTTACCTCGTCGGTTTGGGTTGCCTCGCTAGGGAAGAGAAGAAGCCCTCCACCGGCACGTACATAATCGGCAAGAGCGTGGGCTTCATCGCCAGAGAGGTGCGTTAGGCCTGTAATGATGATGGCCTGGTAGTTGCTGAGGTTTTCGGTCTCTAGGCTTTCACCCTCAATATGTGTGGGCTGAAAGATATTGCCTCCGCCAACAGGTGCCAGTGCCGCGAGGGCATAGGTGGCGCTCTGCGGCTGCATCTCTTGTACAAGCACCCTGAGGTTCGCACGCGACTCCAGCACGAAAGAGGCAACGTTATCGAGAGGAAGATTATCGGCGTGTTCGGGATCGGCCAACTCAACATTTCCCACATGAATGCCTGCTTGCGGCAGGTAGGGGGTAAAGGTCACCAAAGATGAGGAGTGTGGGGCTAGATTCACTTTCGTCATCCCTGCCGGCTGACCGTCGAGACGGAGCACAATAGGCAGACTGTTGTAAGAGCGTGTGCCATAGTTGCTGATTTTTGCGGAGATACGGGCCGCTAAATGGGGCGTCACCAGTTCGCGCTCCAGTGGCTCCATATGCACGGCGAGGTTATCGCGCTGGGAGGCCGGGGCGCCGACCGATATCCATATAAGGCGCGCCTTGCTTCCGAGCTGTTTCCAAACGCCATGCGCCGATTCGGCTTGACTGCTTTTCCAGGCATCGGCCTGATCATCGCTGATCCAGTAGACCTCATGGTTGGGAAGAGGAGATTTTTTGAGGAGGGCCACTATCTGTTTGGCCGTTTCGAGGTAGTCGGTTCCGCGGGTAGAGAGCTTTGCGGCGTTGAGGCGGGCATAGGCGAGGCGTAGGTCGTAGGTTGGAGAGCCGATAAGCGCCGTGGGATGATCATTAGCAAGGAGAAGGCTAACGGCGTCGCCGGGGCGAAGCACGTGGGTAAGGATGGTTTTGGCTTGCTGCACGGCTCTCTCCCAGGCTGTGTTTTGGTTAGGCACGCGCTGTGCCATGCTAAACGAGTTATCTACGACGACGATGGCGTAGACATGGGCATTCTGACCGAGCACAGATAGTCCGACGGCCCTAAGCACCGGCCGGGCAAAAGCGAGCACGGCCAAGAGAACGATGAGGAGACGCAGGGCTAACAGAATCAGCTCCTCGATGCGAAGGCGGCGTCGGAGCTTACGTTGTGAGTGGCGTAGAAACTCCATGGCGGCCCATCTCACGACATGAAGGCGACGCCGTCGAATGAGATGGATGAGGATGGGAATACCCAGCAGCGTTAAGGCGCCGAGAAAAGCAGGTGCCAAGAAAGACATCAGCGTGTCTGACCCATCCGTTCGGCGAGATAGTGCGAGAGAGCGATGTCTACCGGTTGGTCGGTAACCAGTTGCACGTAGTCCATATCTAGCTCACGACATCCGCGTCGCAGAGTCTCCACATAGGCTTGAAAGGTGCGTAGATACTCCTGGCGAAGCGCGTTTGGCTCGATCAGCAGGGGGTCTTCGCCTTCCATGCCCTCGAAACGGCTTGTTTCGCGGAAGGGGAACGTTAGTTCATCACGATCGAGGATGTGGAAAAGGATGGCCTCATGTTTTCTGTGACGGAAGTGCTGAAGCCCCCGCAGGATATCGGCGGGATTTGTGAAGAGATCGCTGAAGACGATGAGAAGGCTGCGACGCCTCACCCGTTCTGCGAGATCGTGGAAAGTATCGGCGATGCCGGTTTTGGGAGCGCTCTCTTTGCGTTCTAGGGTCTCCAGTAGTAGGCGCATGTGCGAGGAGGTAGAGGCTGGGGGGATGAATTGACGTACGCCATCGTCGCAGAGCGCGAGACCAACGGCATCGCGTTGTCGCATAAGGAGGACGGCCAGTGCGGCAGCGCAAACCGTGGCATATTCGCGTTTAGACAGAGCAGAGCGAAGGCCTTTGTAGTTCATGCTTTCGCTGGTGTCGAGGACTAGAATGGCTTTGAGGTTGGTCTCTTCTTCAAACTGCTTAATGTGGTATCGGTCGGAACGGGCGTAGACCTTCCAATCTATGTGGCGTATCTCATCGCCGGGAACGTAGTCTCGATGTTGAGCGAACTCTACACTGCTGCCCCGATGCGGGCTTTTATGCATACCGGAGATAACTCCCTCCACAACGGCACGGGCACGTAGCTCCAGGCGTGTGATGCGCGCCAGCGTTTGAGGGTCGGCAAGCGTACGCGGATGGGTAGCCATCTGTTATTTATCCGGATCGGTGGGTCGGGGGATACGCTCCAGCAGTTTTTGAACGATGGTATCGGCGGAGATGCCTTCGGCCTCCGCATTGAAGTTGGTCACGATGCGATGGCGCAGCACAGGCAGCGCCACGGAGGCCACATCGCCGGTGGTGACGTAGGGGCGTCCGTAGAGGGCGGCACGCGCTTTGGCGCCGAGGATGAGATATTGTGAGGCGCGAGGGCCGGCGCCCCAGCTCACACACTCACGCACGATGTCGAGCGCCTCCGGCTCGGTGGGTCGGGTGGCACGGGCAAGCGCTACGGCATAGCGGAACACGTGCTCCCCCACAGGAATACGCCGCACGATGTCTTGAAGCTTCAGGATGTCTTCCCCGGTGAGAACGGGCTTCAATTCAACCTGCTGGCCGCCCGTTGTGGCTTTCATGATGGCCACCTCCTCTTCCGGTGAAGGGTAGGTCACCACGATCATAAACATGAAGCGGTCGAGCTGTGCTTCGGGCAGCGGGTAGGTTCCCTCTTGCTCGATGGGGTTTTGGGTGGCGAGCACGAAAAAGGGTTCGGCCATGGGATAGGGGTGTCCCCCCACGGTGACGCGATGTTCCTGCATGGCTTCGAGCAGTGCCGCCTGGGTTTTCGGCGGAGTACGGTTGATCTCATCGGCAAGGATCATGTTGGCAAAGATGGGGCCACGCAGGAAAACGAACTTCCGTTCTCGTGTGATGGGGTCTTCTTGAATGACCTCGGTGCCGGTGATGTCGGCGGGCATGAGGTCTGGAGTGAACTGGATGCGTTTGTAGGTTAAAGAGAGCACTCGGCTTAGGGTACTAACAAGAAGCGTTTTGGCAAGGCCGGGCACTCCCACGAGAATGCAGTGGCCGCGAGCGAAGATGGCCATAAGCAGCTCCTCGATAACGGTATCTTGGCCTATCACCACACGGGCAATTTCGGCACGCATCGTATCGAAGGCTTCACGCAGCTGCTTCAGTCTTTCCAGGTCGTCTTGTGTTGTTTGTGATGAGGTTACTGTCATCGAGTCGAATTGGGTTCCTTTCAAGAATTGGGATGAAGGCAATAGGCGAGTGCGATCAATGTATAGCTGGTAACAAGGGCAGGCTGGTTTTCCCAAAAACGCGCATTGGTGTTGAACCAGGAGCCATCCGGATGCTGAAGCCGGATAAGCTGCCGGATAAGGTCTTTTTGCCAATAGTGCGGTTTGCCGTGGGTATCAACAACATATTTTTGGCCGTATACGGCGAGGGTTTTAGCCATGGTGTGATAGTAGTAGTAGAGGGCAGCGGTGCCCATGCCCGGGTTGGTGGTAACGGAGTAGTGGGCGCGAATCCAGTTCCAGGCCGCTTGAGCGCGAGGGTCTTGTCGTGAGACATTACAGTAGATGTAGCTCTTGAGGCCTTCGTAGGTCATGGAGCCGTAGGAGGTGCGGTAGCCTTGAGGCGATTTCGAGCCACCTAGCGGGTCGTAGACGAAACCGCCGTCGTTGGGACCCGTTTTAGCCCAGGCCTGGTCGTTAGACTCTTTGCGGTTTTGCACGCGCTGCAGAAAGATGATGGCCCGTTTCCAGACCGGCGCATCGGCGGGCACGCCGGTATCTTTAAGGGCTTCGAGAGCGGTGGCAAGGTTGGAGAGGTCGGGGTGATCATCCGGGTCGGACCCGTAGCCGATGCCGCCGTAGAAGGGGTTGGAGGGCTTCATACCGTCGGTAGCGCCGAACTGAGAGTCCTCAAGAAACTTCTGCGCTTTGGCAATGATGGGTTTATAGGCAGGGTTGTGGGTGAGATAGAGAGCCATCATGCTAAGGCTGGTGTTGTAGTTGGGCAAGGCAAGATTGGGATCGCGGTCGTCATAGATGCCACCGTTAGGTTTCACCAGATGAAGAAGATAGTGTATTCCACGCGCGACGGCGGGGTCGTTTAGCTCGTTATGGCCGTTGCGCAGGAGGGCGGCCAGTGCCAGGGCGGTGGTGCCGGGATAGTGGCTCCAGGAGCCGTCTTTTTCCTGTACCCTATGCAGATAGCCGATGCCTTTTTGCACGGCCTTCTGTGCCTGTATGATCAGCGGGTCTGGCGCGGCGGCAGCGGCTCGGCAGCCTGCTGCAGAGAACGCCAGAAGCACCATGCAAACACCCACCTTATAGAATAAGCGTCTCATCGCTCTTGTCTTCTCCTCAACAAAAACTTTTTAGTCTGGATGCACCTGTATGTTCTCATTATATTCCATTAGATACTCCGAAACTCCTGTAAGTTACGCCCCGTTGGTAGAATGTTTGGGCTTTTGCTGTGGGGGTTAGGGGGAGTGGCTATTGGCGTCGGGATGTAGGGGCAACCCTAGTGGTTGCCCACTTGTGGCTACCCCATTAGGATTGTCCTATTTGGGCAGGCACAAGGCCTGCCCCTACAGATTGTGGATTGTGGGCACCCACCAAAGAAACCGCTAGGAAGGAGTTAGGACGTTGTTCAAACGACCGACGGCTCTAATATCGTTAGCGTTTTGGCGTCGGCATCGAGTTGTGCTCGCGTGCCTAAGGGCAGCGTAAGGGGGTTCGGCTCGTGTCCGAAGGGAAAACCCACTATCGTCGGCTTGCCTAAAGGCAACAGCAGGTCTTCCCATAGAGAATAGAGTTGGTTTGACGAATCTTCCTGTTCGTGCTTCCGCCATCCGGTGACCGTACCCACGATAAAACCTGCCGCTTCCTGTAGAATTCCCGCATTGAGCAGTTGGGTGAGGTAGCGGTCTACACGATAGACCGGCTCGTTCACATCCTCGATCAGCACCAGTTTCCCACAAAAATCGGGTTGGAAGCGCGAACCGCAAGCGTGTGCTAAGAGGCTAAGACAGCCTCCGGCAAGAGGCCCTTCCGACACTCCACCTACTAACGTCTCGATGGTTTGCGGTGATGCCGGCAGAGTACCGAACGGTTGAGGTTCTTCGAGCATCTTCCAAAAACAATTTAGCGCCACCTCGGATTTAGCACCATCCAGACGAATGAGGCTGGTGGCGTTGGGAGAATAAAAGGTGATCCAATCGGTGTAGTGAGAGATAGCGAGGTGCAGTGCGGTGATGTCAGAGTAGCCCGTTACGATTTTGGGAGGGCCGTCGAAAAGCTCTGGAGTTAGTTTGGGGTAGAGCCTTTGGACGCCGTACCCGCCACGAGCGCAAAATATGGCGGCAATTTCGGGACGGCGAAGAAAGCTCTGGAGGTCGGAAAACCGCTCCTCGTCTGTTCCGGCCAGGTAGTTGTTGGTTGGATGTTGGACCAGCACATGGTCTCCCAGCACAACCTTGTAGCCACGCTGTTCGATAAAGGACTTGGCCTGAAACAACTCTTCACTGGGTACCGGGCCAGAGGGTGCGATAATGCCTATTTGATCGCCGGCACGCAGACGAGGGGGCGGTCGCATCTTACCCAACAACCGGCAACGGAACGAAATGGCGCTGTGGCTGAGGCTCTTCCGGCGGAGCAGTGACCTCTCGGTAGAGACTATCGCGCTCCACAGGGATACGGCCGGCCTCCTCGATAAGGCGTATCATCTGGCGCCTTGTGAGAACCTGTCGCTTATTGCCATGCTCTCCATCTTTATAGGTTATCTCGTACTCATGCACGGTGCCGTCCACGTCATCGGCCCCATACCAGAGGGCCACCTGGGTAACCTGAGGCGTGTTCATGATCCAGAAGGATTTGATGTGCGCGAAGTTATCCAACATAAGGCGGGCGACGGCAATGGTACGCAGATCGTCTTCGCCGGTGGAGTGAGGGAGATCGGCAAGTTCGGTGCCTTCGGGATGGAACGCCAAGGGGGTCATGGTAACAAAATGGCGCGTTTCGTCTTGAAGTTCCCGCAGGCGCACAAGATGCTCTACGCACTCCTCCAATGTCTCGATATGTCCATACAACATCGTGGCGTATTGGGTTAGCCCCACTTTTGCCACCGTGCGCGCCACCTCCATCCATTCCTCACCATCAATCTTGCGGTCGAACAGCTCTCGGTGAACTCGCTCGGAGAGTATTTCAATTCCCCCTCCGGGCAGAGAATCAAGCCCCGCAGCCATCAATTCGCGCAGCACTTCTTCCAAGGGCTTCTGAGCTTGCCGCTGAATCTCCACCAACTCCACCATTGTGAACGCTTTGATATGAACGTTGGGGCGCACCTCCTTAACGACTCGGAGCAGGTCAAGATAGTACTGGTAAGGTAATCGTGGATTGATGCCGCCCACCATGTGAACCTCGGTGATGGGCACATCTATGTGCATGAGCAGTCGCCGCCGCACCTCTTCTAAACTCAACTCGTAAGGTTCCGGCCCGCCTTTTTTAGCATAAAACGAACAGAATTTGCAAAATTTATTGCAAATGTTGGTATAATTGATGTGCTGATTACGGACATAATAGGCCTTCTGGCCATGTAGGCGCTCTCGGACAATGTTGGCCAAATAGCCAACCGCCGTCAAATCCGGATGTTGAATGAGGCGCACACCGTCGTCATAGGTTAATCGCTCGCCGGCGATGACCTTTTCATAGATATCCATAAGTTCACGCCCAACGAGGCGTTCTGCTAGACGCACATGGCTCATCTTGTTCGTTTTCCCTCTCATGCATTATACCTTGCCGGCTTTCATCGTGCTTTTAAACATAAAAAGCAACCTATCTTTTTACGCCTGGGCTTAGGTCGTTGCTGCTGTTCGGCAGTTCAAAGAGGGGAGTGGAAAGTCTGGTATGTGGTTGCTAAGTGAGGATGGGGTGAGCCAACGGCTCACCCCACTACCGGCTTCGGCCCTATCTTCTCTCGGGCAACTCGACCGGCACTACCGTTAGCGTAAGAGGCTCGAGCAGACGCCCCTGACGCCGGAGGATGTGTAGGGCAACCTCTTTGCCGATACGCTCTCCGGTGAGCTGGCGTAGCAGATCGTCTGCACACCCGATGGGCTTCTCGTCGAAGCCGACGATCACGTCGCCGGCGCGAAGTCCGGCACGTTCGGCCGGGCTGCCGGCCTCTACGGCCTGCACGAGAACCCCGTGGTTGTGGGCTAACTCGAGCTGTCGTACCACCACGCGCGGCAACTCCACTGTAAGCCCCGCGACCCCGATGTAGCTGCGGCGAACACGCCCTTCTTGAATGAGCTTGGCGGCCACCCACTTCGCCGTATCCATGGCAATAGCAAAGCAAAGCCCCTGAGCAGGCAAGATCGTCGCCGTGTTCACCCCGATGACCTCTCCGCGTGAGTTTACCAAGGGGCCTCCGGAGTTGCCTGGGTTCAGGGCGGCATCGGTCTGAATGATATTGTCAATCATCCGCCCGCCTATGCCTCTTAGGGAACGCCCTAGCGCACTGATCACTCCGGCGGTTACCGTCCACTGAAAACCGTAGGGGTTTCCTATGGCTACCACGAGTTGCCCGACACGCAGTTTGCTGCTTTCGCCTAGTCGCGCCGGTTGCAGGTCGGGCGCGTGTATGCGCACAACGGCCAAATCCGTCGCCGGGTCGTCTCCAATGAGATCGGCCGTGAAACGGCGACCATCCGTCAGCGTCACATCCACCCGACGGGCGCCATGCACCACGTGACTATTGGTAAGTATGTAGCCGTCTGGAGTGAAAATAAATCCCGATCCGCTGCCACGCCCTTGCCGTCCACGCTCTATTGTCTCAACTTCGATACAGACGACCGATGGACCCACCGTTTCCGCGGCATGTATCACCGCCTGCGAGTAGGCATCGAGTGCCTCTGTCTCTGAAACAGGCGCTTCTCTCTGGGCTTGGCTAAATTCATCCCGACCTGGCTGCGCCCCATTTAAGGAAATAACCTCAAACTGCTTATCCATTCTTTCTGTTCTTGCCTCCAGACTGTTATCTCTATTTCGATCTAGTTATTTAAGCGCCTCTTTAGTTTCAATTGCCCCCTATGCTTTCGACTAGGATAGCCCAACTAACCATGGGGTGCTATATGCCGGAACGGTATGTGCCTGTAGGCCTGAGTGCGGATGGGTAGACATGAGAGAAAGTTTTAGGCCGTCTTCCCGCTGTGAAAAGGTATAATGCATAGCACCTAGTTTTGGATATATTTCGAACAGCTCGGTTCCTAAAGGAGAAACGTATGTGCTGCAAGCAACGGTGCCTCCTCTTTTTCACCTTATTCGCCATAACAGCTCTGCTTAAACCGGTGTGGGCTGAATATCGCCAGGAGTATCCGCTGCCGACCCCCTCTATTCCGGACTCTTTAGGGGTTAACATCCACTTCACCGATCCGGCACCAAATCGCCTTGACCTTCTCGCTGCTGGCGGTTTTAAATGGATCCGCATGGATTTCAGTTGGTCTGACACGGAGCGCGAGCGAGGGGTCTACAACTTTTCCGATTACGACCGCCTTATGGAGGGGCTACGGCGATATCACATTCGTGCTCTCTTCATCCTGGACTACGGTAACGACCTCTATCAGCATGGAGCCCCCACCACGCCCGAAGCACGAGCGGCTTTCTGCAAGTGGGTCGCCGCGGCTGTTACGCACTTCCGGCATCAGGGCATTCTCTGGGAGATGTGGAACGAACCCAACATCGGCTTTTGGCAGCCCCACCCCGATGTAAACCAGTATGCCGATCTCGCCCTGGCCGTGGGCCAAACCATCCGACGTGTTGCGCCGGATGAGTGGTATATTGGCCCCGGTATGTCCGGCATGGACTTTGGTTTTCTCGAGGGCTGCTTCAAGCGGGGCCTGCTGCAATATTGGGATGCCGTCTCGTTTCATCCTTATCGCGATAGTGCACCGGAAACGGCTGCGCCCGATTTTGAACGGGTGCGCCAACTGATCCGGCAGTATGCTCCGCCGGGCAAATCGGTGCCGATATTGGCAAGCGAATGGGGCTATTCAGAGCTGTATCAAGGGCTTGATCTCGAAAAACAGAGCCGCTACATCGTTCGCGAGTTTCTTTCTAACATCGCTAATGGCCTTTTGCTCACCATTTGGTACGATTGGCACGATGATGGCCTCGACCCTCACAACGCCGAACACCATTTCGGCACGGTCTTTAATAACTATCAGCCTAAGTCTACCTATCTCGCAGCGCAAACGCTGGCCCACACACTCGATGGCTTTGTTTTTCGTAAACGCCTCGACCTGGGGTCGCCCAACGACTATTGTCTTCTCTTTGCTCGAGGTAACGAGGTGCGCTTGGCCGTGTGGACTACTGAGGCGCTGCCCCATCCGGTGCGGATTCCCCAGCTTAGCGGTAAGGTGGTGGTGATCGGGCTGACGGGTGCGCGCTTTGTGATGACGGCAGAAGGGAACGGACTTCACTTTTACCTCACGAACGAACCTCAATATCTTGTGCCTACCCACAACACCGAGCAGAATTTCGGTGCGGAGTGAGGAGGTATTCTGTCACGATAGGCCTGGAGGGAGAAAACAGAAGGGATGCTAGATATTCGGCTTATCCGCGAGCAACCGGAAAAGGTAATCGCCGGACTAGGGCGCATGGGGGTGCCTCGGGAGGAGATCGAGGCCATTCGAGCGCTTGACGCTCAAGTACGTGCTCTGAAAACGGAGGTTGAGCAAAAGCGCCATGAGCTTAACGCAGCCTCCAAAGCCCTTGGGCGTCTTAGCCCGGAGGAGCGTGAACAGAGGCGTGCTGAACTGCGCCAACTTGGCGATGCCATTGAGGCTCTCGACGCTCAAAGGGAGGAGCTAGAGCGCCAGTTGCATCAGCGAATGCTCCTTCTGCCCAATATCCCCGATGAGCGGGTACCCGATGGAACCGGCGAGGAGGATAACGTGATCGTACGCACATGGGGTACTCCTCGTACCTTCCCCTTTCCTCCGAAACCGCACTGGGAGATAGGCACACAACTCGGCATTCTTGATATCGAACGTGGCATTAAAATCAGCGGCTCGCGCTTCTACGTGCTTCGGGGGGCCGGTGCTGCCCTGCAGAGAGCGCTCATCACCTTTATGCTCGATCTCCATATTTATCAGCATAAGCATTTGGAGGTCTACCCGCCTTTTATGGTGAAACAGGAGTGCCTGATCGGAACAGGCCAGCTTCCCAAATTTGCCGATAACCTCTATCATGACGCGGAAGAGGACTACTGGTTCGTTCCTACGGCCGAGGTGCCTGTTACCAATCTCCATCGAGATGAGATATTGGAGGCCTCACAACTTCCCCTGCGCTATGTGGCCTACACCCCCTGTTTTCGCCGAGAGAAGATGTCGGCAGGTCGGGATGTGCGTGGCATCAAGCGTGGCCATCAGTTCGACAAGGTGGAGATGGTGCGCTTTTGCGCCCCCGAAGACTCCGACGCCGAGCTGGAGAGAATGTTGCAGGAGGCCGAAGAGGTCTGCCAAAAGCTTGAGTTGCCCTATCGGGTTGTGTTAGTTTGTACGGGCGAAAAGGGCGAGTTTAACGCTATCCAGTACGATATTGAGGTTTACGCTCCGGCCAGCAAGGGGGAGGAGGGCGGAGAGTGGCTTGAAGTCTCCTCATGTTCCAATTTTCGCGATTTTCAGGCGCGTCGTGCCAATATCCGCTACCGTCCTGCACCGGGCGCGAAACCGGAGTTTGTGCATACCCTCAACGGCTCCGGGCTGGCACTTCCTCGCGTGATGATTGCCATTCTGGAGAACTATCAGAATGAGGATGGCAGTGTGACCATTCCTACCGTTCTGCGCCCCTATCTTCACGGTCTCGAAAAGATCGAGGCCAGTTCCTAGTTCCTCCTGTCGGCTTATCTGCGGAAGCCGGTTTTGTTTGCCTCTATTCCTCCTTTCGTCTTGCAGACAGCAACGCAGCGGTCTTAGCAGACGGCGAAGCAGCGGCCAGTGAGATAGGCGATGAAGGGAATAAGACAGGCCGCTGAGGTGGTCAGCCCTCCCTCTGTAGGGGGAGGGGCGGGGGGGGTGGGGGCTTGTAGGCGTCGGCCTTGAAGAGCCGGTGATACGCCCGTCATTTCGAGCCGAAGGCGAGAAATCTTAAGTTTCAATGCCCACCAGTTCTGAGGGGGATAGGGTGGGGTTCCAGAGACTGACACTCCCACGGTTCTAAAGGTAGTTTACAAAACAAGGCGACTTTGCTCGCCCCCTATCCCGCCCTTTCCCCCGATTCGGGAGAAAGGGGGCTAGGGAGCAGGTTTTTCAAAGCAGAGGTTATCACAAGGAAACCGAGAGTAAGCTCTTTGGCCTTGCCTCTCTCTAACTAGAGGATGGGCTGCAGCAACAGGCAGAGGTCGCTTATTTCGATTGAGGGCTTTGCAGATCGGGTTTTTCGAGGGTAAGTGCCGGGACGGCTTTGGGAAAGTTGCTAAAATCAATTCGCCAGGTTCCGTTCACTTTGCGGAGTTTCAGCAAGAAAGGGCCCATGTGGCTTTCTGGGTCTTTGTCGTTTGGCAGGAGCGTCCACATCAGTAAATTGCGCATTTTGACGGTGTCCGAAGGGCTATCGAAAAGATGTTTCTGAATGTCCTCGAAGAAGATTTGGTGACCCAACTGTTCGAGAAAATTGTGCATACCTGGGGTCGGATAGAGGCCCGGAAAACCATTACCCATGCTATTT
The DNA here is from genome assembly GCF_035294165.1 of Chthonomonas sp. GTDB lineage: Bacteria > Armatimonadota > Chthonomonadetes > Chthonomonadales > Chthonomonadaceae > Chthonomonas. The sequence continues at coordinate 2,645 of NZ_DATGLN010000156.1, read as the reverse complement.
TCGCCAGAGACAATGGCGGATTGCAGCTGATCTTCCAGACCTTCAAAGAGCTTATCCAGCGCAAGAAAGATGTAAATCCGCGTGAAATTGTCGGTGTAGATAGGAACCTCCGCGCCATCGCTCAAGAGATGGGCTTGACCTATTCGCACCGTATTGAAGCGACGGTAGATTAAGTCAAAGATGTATGGGGTTGTAATCGTTGCTATATCGAGTTGAGATGTGTCTCGAAACGGATTAACATAAAGTGCGAATATCTCCATAAGGTCTTTTGTGGCTTGCGACTGAAATAGCTCTTCTCGGCGGTAAATGAAGTTATCTACAAAGCTGGCGGAGTCAGGGTAGGCGATTTCATCGCTGGGTGGCAGAAGGGAAAGATTATAGACCGTGCCCATATCCTGTTGGGCCAGAGCGGTCATGAACTGTTTGACCGTGCTCTCGGCCGCCTTTTGATCGGTTTCTACCTGGCTTCGCCACCGGAGATAGCCGTCAACCCCGAACAGTGAGATGCCAATAAGCACAAGGACGAACCCTATGCCTATTAGGGTGTGGAGGCGTGGAACCGAGGAGGAGGCTATGGGGGTGACACCTGGCGGAGGCATATTGAGTTGAACGGTGGGATGAGACGGCAACGGGTGATGGCAGTTTGGGCAGTGCGTGTAGATATCCTCTTCGACAAGCCTTTTGCAATTTGGGCAGTTGATCATCCTGTGGCTCCTTAGCGCGTCTGGAAACTGCTTCTCTGCTATAAGAATAGCAAAATGGGGCAACAAATCGGAAAGTGTGTTTGGGCTAGAGAAGCATATCGCCGAGTTTCGTTTCTTAAACGAAGCTTAATGTACAAGGAGTTAGAATTACTTGGGAATGCGCTGAGGGTTCCTTTGGGGAAATGGCAGCGACTTCTCTTCTAAGCTAGGTCCTCCTGTCAATGACCCTGCAATGGGGCAGGGTTGGCTCGTGCTCCGCAAGCACCTTCGGAGCACGAGCCTATTTTTCTAGGAGCGGGTTTCTGCGGTAGAATGGCAAGTGCAAGGAGAGATTGGCCCTGTGAAACTCATCGTTGGGTTAGGTAATCCGGGACGAGAGTATGCCGGAACCCGTCATAATGTGGGGTTTGAAGTGGTGACGCTTTTAAGCCGGCGCCACAACATTCCGCTGGGCGAACGTGGCTTTCGTGCGCTTTATGGTAGAGGAACCATAGCAGGGCAGCCGGTATGTCTTTTTTTGCCGATGACCTATATGAATCTTTCGGGCGAGGCGGTAGGGGCTGTAAGTCGTTTTTATCGGATTCCTCCTGAGGAGATGATCGTGATTTTAGACGACGTGAATCTACCGGTGGGGCAGATTCGATTGCGAACGCAGGGAAGTTCGGGGGGGCAGAAGGGCTTAGAGAGCATTTTGCAGCAACTCGGCACCGAGGCGGTACCGCGGGTAAGAGTGGGGATAGGTAGACCCTCCAACGGCGATGTGGTCTCCTATGTGTTGTCGCGTTTCAAGAAGGAGGAGGAGCCACTCATTCAGGAAGCGATAGAGAGGGCGGCGGATGCGGTAGAGGACGTTTTGAGAGAGGGATGGAACGTTGCGATGAGCCGATACAACCGTCCAAGGGTTACACCGGAGGCGCGATCATAGCCGCGTCGGTAACGTCCAGTTCTACCCATGTTGCGTCAACGCCCAAGCGCTGGCCTTTTCCACCACCGGCAGGTGTCATAGAAAACGCGGGCAGAAACTGCCGCCTTTAGGCGTGCGCGGTAATATTGGCGTAGACGGCTCCTCCTATCCGGCCTTCTCTGCTCCAAACTCTTTACGCAACGGAAGATACCCCAACACTGCATCCAAAGTAATCATTCTGTTAACCAACGTCCAAGACCGGTAATTCGTCAGGAGGCCGAGAAAGTTTAGCTCTATCAAAACCAGGAAGCCCAAACCCAAGGAACCGGAATCTTCTATTGTGGTATAATTTAAAATGCTGTTTCGTTGTTTCTTGCCATTTGTGATGTCTCCTTTGGATGAGGTCGCCGTGATTTAAGCTGTCAATGGCGACCTTTTTTTTCGCCATCAAGGCCGACGCCCTTCCCCCTCATTGCTCCCTCCTGGTCGCAACCCTTCCAGAACCTACTCCGCTTCCTCAGAAAAGCCCTCACCTAGACGGTTCCCCATGAGTCCATTGCTGCTGTACTGCGGCAGATGTGTGCCGTTGGCTAACTCCCAAGCCCGATAACGCGCCACAAAATACCGATGTGCCCGCTTCTCCTCCATCCCCCCTTGCTGTAAAAAATTTTTGGCTCTGCTCTTGACAATGCGAAGGCCTATGGCGTATAATACGCTTTGCCTTCGGATGGAGAGCTTCAAAGGAAGCGCGAAGGCTAAAGCTCTTTGACAATCGCGTGATGACGTTTTGTGTGGGCTCTGTGGAGTTCACAACGTTTTGCGTGCCACATAAATCGAGCAGGGATCTATACTACCAAACAAGTCTGCGAGCCGCCTTTTAGGCGGTTGAGCATACCGGTTTTTAACGGAGAGTTTGATCCTGGCTCAGGACGAACGCTAGCGGCGTGCCTAAGAAATGCAAGTCGAGCGGGAGGCACCTCGCAAGGGGTGTCTCTAGCGGCGAACGGTCGCGTAACGCGTAGGCAACCTGCCCTTCA
>NZ_DATGLN010000155.1:0-3726 GCF_035294165.1 Chthonomonas sp. | reverse complement strand
GTTTCCTCAACGCGCTACAGCTGCCGGCTCTGGGGTCATTGTGCGTAGCGACGGCTATGTCATTACCAACGACCACGTGGTGGCCGGCGCGGATAAGGTGACGGTTCAGTTGATGGACGGACGCACCTTCGTTGGGAAAGTCTATCGTGACCCCCGTAGCGACCTTGCGTTGATCAAAATCAACGCGGATAACTTGCCCGCCGTGCAGTTCGCCAACTCCGACGACGTGAAAGTGGGCGAGCTTGCCCTGGCCTTTGGAAGCCCCTTTGAGCTTAGCGACACGATGACCATGGGGATCGTCTCCTCACTGCATCGGCACTTCGAGGTCACGGAGGGAACGAACGGTTACTACTATCCAGACCTCATTCAGACCGATGCCAGCATCAACCCCGGCAACTCCGGTGGTCCTTTGGTAGACATCTATGGGCGCGTCATCGGCATCAACACGGCCATCGAAAGCCAAACGGGCGGCAACGTTGGCATAGGCTTTGCCATCCCCTCCAACACCGTTCGCTATGTGATGGATCAGCTAATTGCCAAGGGCCGTGTTGTACGGGGTTATCTAGGTGTGGTACCCTCAACCCTCAGCTACGATCAGGCGCAGATGCTTGGGGTTAAACAGGGGGCCTTCATCCAGATGGTGGAGGACGGCAGCCCCGCCGCAAAGGCGGGAATGCAAGCCGGCGACGTGGTAATCCGATTCAATAATCAGCCCGTTACCGACGAGGCCAGCTTCCGCGACCTCGTGGCGCGAACGGCGCCAGGCACAACCGTTCCCGTTGAGGTCTACCGAGATGGTCACGATCTCACCCTGAATGTAACGGTAGGTGAGGCGCCTTCCGACAAAACCGAGCAACCCCAACAACAGCAGGAGATGCGAAAGGCGCGCGGGCGTATGGGCATCGAGATCGGCGACGCAAGCGACCCCGACATCCGCAAGAAGTTCCAGCTGAATAGCGACGTGAAGAGCGGTGTCGTGGTGCTAAACGTCTACCCGAATAGCCCCGCCGCCGATGCCGGCATTCAGCCGGGAGACGTGATCATCGCCCTTAACGGAAAGCCGATTAAGGATGCGCAAGCTCTCTCCGATGCGCTCGCTGCGGAACCCTCCGGTGCCACGGTGCGGGTGACGGTGCGGCGGTTCTCGGCTAACGGCCCGGGTGAGACTTTGGTGCTCTTCGTCACCCTATATTAACGCTGAATCGAGCGCACCATGAAAACGGTTTCTTGAAGTGGGGTTAAACCCCACTTCAAGAACATTCTCCAAAAACAGGAAAAGGTAAGGATACAAAGATGGCACAGACGATTACCGACACTCAAGAGTCAAAAGACACCATCCGAGTGCCGGACTGGCTCTATACCTTCTCGGATGAGCAGTTCGTTTTCTGGTGCAACCAATATAAGCTTCAGGTGTGTGAAGAGGTGCGCCCCTTCTCGCGTGAGGAACGCGCCGCCATCTATCGCTATATGGTGCGCCAACATCTCATAGAATAGCTGTTGCTCATCTCCATGAAGAGAACCCGCACCTAAGCGTGCGGGTTTTTCTTGCTTAAAACTTTTCGGTCTTCTTGTCCCGCAAAAGAGGAGGGGCGGGGGCTGTTGAGGCTGCCAATTGCTTCGGTTCTAGAGGCAGTTTGCAAAACAAGCCGACTTTGTTCGCCCCCTATCCCGTCCTTTCCCCCGATTCGGGAGGTGCTAGCGCACGGCGATGCAGCGGTCTTGCAGACAGCGATGCAGCGGCCAATGAGATAGGCGATGGAGGGAATAAAAACAGGCCGCAAAGGCGCCGTCCGCGAGGACGCCCCCCGCGAGGTGCTCCTCTCCCCCTGCAGGGGGAGGGGGACATGGAGGGACACCCCTTGAGGAATCGCTGCCCGGTACGTTCCCTATCCCTTCTTTGCCTTTCTCAGTCCTGACGGAACGGTTCGGGAACCTGTTTTTGGGGCACGGCCAAAGTGCGCACCAGGGCAGCCAGCATCTGCTCCTTATAGACGGAGTTGAGGGCAAGCGCCGCCTGGGTCTGTGCATATCCAAACGGAATGCCTATATCGTGCCGATCACCTACTGCCTCAAAAGCGATGACCCGCTCGCCGGCAGCCCGTGCCCGCTCCTGGGCGCTCGTCAGCTGGAACTCGCCTTTTTCCCGAAGATCGTTATCAATGGCATATTTCAGGCTGTCGAAGATGGCCGGGGTAAAGATGTGCATGCCAAAGAAACAGAGATACATCCCATGCAGCAGGCCTGCTTGTCGCAGATGCTTTTCGGCATACTCGATGGTGGGCTTTTCATAGATAGCATGTACCTCGTAGACCGGGGGTTGTTCTGCGATGCGTTCTCCGCAGACGGTGCCGAACAGGTGAAGCAACTCCGATGGGGTCTGCTGTACGGCGGAGACGGAACACTCATATCGCTCGTAGATGTCCATGATTTGGCGGGCGCACGGCTTTTGTTCTCCGGTAGTGTAGATGTGGTCGCCCAGCATCAACAAGAACGGCTCGTCTGCCACCCAATCGCGGGTTAGGTAAACCGCATGCCCGAAGCCCTCTGGGCTTTCTTGCACCACAAAGGTCAGTCGGGCTGCGATCTGCTGCAGTCGAGCCGATTGCAACAAAGCCCAATCTTTTCCCTTGAACAGGCGTATCTCCTCGTTGGTCAGCGGTCGAAAATGCTGCTTTATCTGAGGATAGTTCGTCGGGTTCACTACCAGACAAACCTCTTCGATGCCGCTTTCCAGAGCCTCCTCGATGATGATCTGAATGGCCGGCTTGCAGATGCCATCGCGGTCCATAAGCGGCAGCATCTCTTTCTGAATGGTGTTGGTGGCCGGATACATGCGGGTGCCGCGTCCGGCGGCGGTAATGACCGCTTTTTGTACTTTGCTCATAGTATCTTTTGGGGAAAGCGCGTTTCGTCGGACTTGAACTAACGTTTGGTTAAGCTGTCCACAACGCTTTTTCGCCCAAAACCTCCTTTCGTTTTAATATTCCGAATCGGTATTCGTATCGCCCTGAAGAAAAGGGAGTTGGCGCTGCGTTGGCGAGGGCGGTTCCGTTTTTGGAAACAGGGCTTCAAACTGAGCTTGCAGCCGCGCCTGTGCGCGCTCTACATAGGCCGGGGAAGGCTCGGCCCGAGGAACGGCCTGACGCACCATGGCCCGCACCGCCTCCAGCGCTTTGAACCGATGCGCACATCGCCCGCAGCGCAACAGATGCCGCTCCAAACGCTGTTTGGCTTCATCCGGCAATAGGCCATCTACGGCCAGGTCAATAAAAGTTTCCATATCGTCGCATCGCATTTCAGCTTTCATCATCCTCCAACATCGCCGTAAGCGTTCGGCATAGGGAGCGTCGCGCCCGATAGAGTAGGGATTTCGTCGCCTCCACAGAACGCCCCAACATCACGGCGGCCTCCCGCGCATCCCACTCCTCTACGTCGCAGAGCATAAGCACCGTTCGCTGATCTTCGGGCAATTGATCTAACGCCTGACGCACCAGCAAAGCGTTTTCCACCTGCCGATAGGGTTGGCGGCAATCCTTTTGAGCCTCGATGTCCTGAGCCTCTAAAAGCAGTAGGCGCGGTTGGCGAAGGCGATCTCTACACAGATTACGAACGATGCCGAACAGCCAGGCCCGAAAGGGCGCCTCTCCTCGAAACGAAAACGCGCGTTCAAACGCCCGTAGAAACGCCTCCGATGTTACCTCCTCGGCATCTTCGCGGTTGCGCAGC
>NZ_DATGLN010000154.1:0-10417 GCF_035294165.1 Chthonomonas sp. | reverse complement strand
CCGCCCTGCCGAGGTTGACATGCTGCTGGGCTGCCCAAAGAAGGCCGAGACGCAGCTGGGTTGGCATCGAGAGGTGAACTTCGAGGGGCTTGTGGAGAGCATGGTACGCACCGACCTCGACCGTGCCGCGCGCGGTGTGCTCGATTCCCAGTAGAAACGGCACCTGCGCTTTTGAACAGCCATCCGAGCATAGGCAACACCCCCTAAAAAGAGGACATCCACTCTCATGACCGCCGATTCGCAAAAGCCGACCATCATCTGCCTCACGCCGGTGCGAAATGAGGCATGGATTCTGGAGCGGTTCTTGGCAAGCGCCAGCCTGTGGGCCGATCATATTGTACTTGCCGATCAGTGCTCGGATGATGGCTCTCGCGAAATCGCCCTACGCTTCCCTAAGGTTACCCTCATAGATAACAACTCTCCACAGTATGATGAAGGGGCGCGACAACGTCTGCTTCTGAACGAGGCTCGAAAAATTCCGGGCAGGCGATTACTTTTCGCCCTTGATGCGGATGAGGCTCTGACGGCCAATTGGCCTCAGAGTGATGAATGGGTAGATGCATGGGGAGCGCCGGAAGGCGCGGCGATCTTTATGGATTGGGCGAACATCTACCCTGGATTTGAACAGTGCTGGATTCCTCCATATCCTATTCCGTATGGCTTTATGGACGATGGAGCCGAACATGATGGAGAGAGGATTCATAGCACCCGATTACCCCAGCCTCAAGGTTGTCAACGAATAATATGGAAAGCGACCAAGCTCCTCCACTTCCAATATATCAACTGGGAGCGGATGAAAAGTAAGCAGCGGTGGTATCAGGCATGGGAGCGCTTAAATTTCCCCTCAAAACGTCCGATCACCATCTATCGTCAGTACCATCATATGGATGCCAGAGACCCCAGAGAGATGCATCCGGTACAAAAGGAGTGGCTGGAGGGCTACGAACGGCAAGGGATTGATTGGAAGGCGCTGCAAGAGGAATCGAAGGCACCTTACTACTGGTGGGATGAAGAGATCGTGACGATGTTGCTGGAGCACGGCACGCGCAAATTCCGCAAAATAGACCTGTGGGACGTAGATTGGGAGGAAAAGGCGCGCGCGATGGGGCGCGAGGTGGCACCCGGGCTTTTGGCCGACCCAAGAAGCGCCTTCGAGAAGAGGGTGCACCGTTGGCTGGCGGCTACACAAGGGCGTCGAAATGATCGCAAGGTTCGCCTCGTGCAGCGCGCACTTCGGCTCTTCGGTTGGTGAGACTGCCAATCTCGCGGTTCTAGAGCAAGTTAGCAGCGTGAGCTTATCTTGTTCGCCCCCTATCCCTTCCTTTCGTCTTGCAGACGGCGCAGCAGCGGCCAGAGAAAGAGAGGATTAAGGGAATGAAACAGGCCGCTGAGTTGCCCACCGTGAGGTGCTCCTCTCCCAAATTGGGGGAGGGGGAGGACGCCCTGCCCCAGAAAATCTTGCGATTTTCTGGGGACCCCTGTGTCGGCCTTGAGGGGCGGGGGGGGTGGGGGTTTGTAGGGGTGAGACTGACAGTCTCATGGTTCTAGAGGCAATTTGTCCAGCAAGCCTGCCTTGTTCGCCCCCTATCCCATCCTTTCCCCCGATTCGGGAGAAAGGGGCGGTTATGGTTGGTTTCCGAAGGAAAGGTTATCATAAGAGATTGCCAATAACCTTATTGGTCTCCCCTCTTCCTGACAGGGGGAGGGGCGGGGGGTGGGGGCTGTAGAAGCAGACGGCGCAGCAGCGGCCAGAGAAAGAGACGATTACGTAAACTGTGCTGGCCGCTGAGGTGCTCACCGCGAGGTGCCTCTCTCCCCGCCTTTTGGCTTGCAGATAGAGAGGTATGTGGGAAGGAATGGAGGGAGGATATGCTACACTAAAAATAGAGGGAGTTAGGATGAAAAAGATTCTGGTGACGGGTTCGTCTGGTTTGATCGGTTCGGAGGTCTGCACCTACTTTGCCCATGAGGGCTGGGAGGTGCACGGGGCCGATAACAATGCGCGGGCCCTTTTTTTCGGCCCCCAAGGCGATACACGCTGGAACCAGCAGCGGCTGCAAAGGGAACTGCCCAACTTTATTCATCATGAGCTGGACGTCCGTAACAGGCAGGGGGTTTTGGAGCTAATGGAGACCTTACGGCCGGATGCCATTGTGCATACGGCTGCCCAACCCTCGCACGATTTGGCAGCCCGCATGCCCTTTGAGGATTTCGATACCAACGCCGTAGGCACGATGAACTTGCTAGAGGCGGCCCGCCGTTTCTGCCCCGAAGCGCCCTTCGTGCATATGTCTACCAACAAGGTCTACGGTGACGCGCCCAACGAACTTCCCCTTAAAGAGCTGGAGACTCGTTGGGAGTACGCCCGACCCGAAGATTACGATGGCATTACCGAACAGATGCGCATTGACCAGAGCAAGCACTCCCTTTTCGGCGCCTCAAAAGTGGCCGCCGACATTATGGTGCAGGAGTACGGCCGCTACTTCGGCATGGGCACCTGCTGCCTGCGCGGCGGTTGCCTTACCGGGCCAAACCACTCCGGTGTGGAGCTGCACGGCTTTTTGAGCTATCTCATTAAATGCAATTTGGAAGGGCGCAAATACACCATTTACGGCTATAAAGGCAAACAGGTGCGCGATAACATCCACTCCTACGATGTGGCCCGCTTCATTCACGCCTTTATCCGCAATCCTCGGTGTGGAGAGGTTTATAACCTTGGTGGGGGCCGAGGGAATAGCTGCTCTATTCTTGAGGCCTTCCAGATGGCCGAGGCCGTGTCCGGCAAGAAGATGGTGTATGAGTATGTGGATAAAAATCGTGAGGGCGATCATATCTGCTATATCAGCAACCTCTCCAAAATGCGAGCGCACTATCCCGAATGGAACATCTCTAAAAGCCTTGCCGACATCTTTGAAGAGATTCATGCCTCGTGGGTGGAGCGCCTGAAGGCCTCCGCTTCCCGCTGAGAAGAGCCTTTTGGCCTAAAAACAACTGCTGATCCTGTGCCGAGAACCCCCCTTTAAACCGTATCAAAACTAATGGGTGGAGTCGGCGACCACTCCCTAACTGAGATGATTTGCCTTCATCGTTGTGACATGACCGTGAGTTTGTGGCATAGGCAAGGGGGCGTTTGGGTGTTTTGCTGAACTCCCCGAAACTCGTGAAGGGCTGCTCTCCAATCGGGTCGTGGACAGGGTTGATGGTGAATAGTTTTTTGGAGGAGATCGGGTAGGGAATGGCGAAAGGAAATCTATCATGGCAGCTAGCTCTGGACGTATTGTGTGCCCGCGTTGCGGCGCTAACAACTTCGATACCGCTTCCTTTTGTTGGAAGTGCCAATCGCCGCTTTCAGGGGTCGCTCCGGCTATGGGGAACCCGCCCCCACGTGCCGGCACGGCAGAGGCCGGGCGCGCCTATGTGCCTCTAACCCCTTTGGCCGGGGATGAAGGAATGGCCAAGCGGGCGGCATTGTGGCTGGCCATTACGCTGCCCTACGTGGGGTTGCCCATCGGGTGGGCGTTCATGATGATGAGCGACAACCGTCAGCGCCAGCAGATCGGCAAGTTCTGCGTCCTCTGGAGCTGTGTTGCCATGATATTTCATCTCCTGCTGCTCTTTGTGGGGCTTCAGTCGCTTACCTCCATGCTCTCCAGCTTGCCTTCTCTCATCCACAGCCTGCAGGGCGCCAATGGTGGGGGCCTCGGCGGGGGGCTTGGCGGGAATTAAGCCTGAGGAAAGTAGCTGCATTTACCAAAACTAACAATGTAAACCCAGTTTGCCCGTTCGGAGAAGCGAAGTTTGAAAACCTCAGAGCACAGCTCAACCCCGCCCGCAAGCCAAAAAACAACCGGCGACGTTGCCCCTGTGGCCGTGGTGGTTGCCGACAACGAGCGCCTGCCCAAACGTGCATCCAAAAAGGAAGCTTTGGAGGCCGTGCTGCGGGCCGATGCGGAACATGCACGACGTATGGCCGGAAGCGCCCGCGAAACGCTCGATCAACTGGTGGAACATCTCTCGCAGCCCTGCTTTGCCTTCGATAGGTCGGGAAAGATCGTGTGCTGGAACCGTTCCTTGGCCGCGATAACCGGCCTGACCCCGCAACAAGCGCTGGAATGCGCCTGTACCTCTGTGTTGCATCAACAGGTTTTGCAGCGCCTTGAGATGGAAGGACTGTTTCGGGCCGGTACGCCGGTGCTGGCGCGGTTGAAAGCACCTCGCTGTATCGAGGGAGCGGTGAAGGTGGCCGAGAAGTTCACGGCGCAGCGGCTCCAGCTTATTCCCCTGCACCATGTCCCCAACTGCGTCGAAATGGTTTTTGTGCTGATGGAACCCCTGCCCCATCATGAAAGTGGACGTTAAGGCGCTCGCTGCGCTCTGCTTTCATGGCCTGCTTGACCTTGTCTATCCTCCAAAGTGTCTGCTATGTGGCGACTTGTTGCCCGATGGAGCGCTCTGCGCCACCTGCATCGCCTCGTTTGAAACCCTGCAGCCTCCGTTTTGCGTTCGGTGTGGCGCGCCCACACTAAGGGCCTCGAGCTGGTGTCCACGATGTGCTGCCGGTCAAGTGCCGGCATGGGAATGGTCGTATGCATTCGGGCGTTATAGCGGAGGCCTTCGGGATGCGATCCACCGGTTGAAGTACGGGGGGCGCACCTCGTTGGCGGCTCCCTTAGCCCATCTTTTGGGCAGCTCCTTCGATGCCGAAACGATCCCCGAGGAAGCACCCCAGGCCGGCGATTTCGCCTTCGATATCGTGGTGCCGGTTCCGCTTCATCCCAAGCGTTTGCGCCAACGAGGGTACAACCAATCGGAGCGAATCGCCTACTATCTTGCTAAAGAAAAAGGCTGGCGATTAGAGACCCGTGGCCTAAGGCGCGTGAAATTTGCCGGCCCTCAAACCCGGTTGGGAGCGACTGCCCGACGGGAGAACGTGGTAGGCGCTTTTGAGGTAACCGAGCCGAAGCGGTTTAGGGGGCTTTCCGTGGCCTTGGTAGACGATGTTATCACTACTGGGTCTACCTTAGGCGAAATCGCCAAGCTATTGAAGCAGTCCGGGGCGACGCGCATATGGGCGCTTGCCGTTGCACGCGACTAGACCTTTAATTAGAAAACTCGATCTGCCGCATCTGGATGATCTGGATGATGGCATTACCGAGCGACTGCTTCAACTGTTCAAGGGAAGTTCCTTGCGCTTGTGCATCGGCCTGGGTCAGAAAGAGCGTGTTGCGCAGCATAATGCCCTCCCCGTTTGGGGCATAATGGATTTCGTAAGCTTGTAGGCCGCTATCCAGAAGCTGATCGAGCTTGGTGGCGAGGGCGACGGCTCGGTCATGCGCCGATTCTCCATCGAGGCCCACCACACTGCAGACCACGATGCCCTTCACGCTAATTTGCGCTAGATCGTCGTTGCCCTTCTTAATGTCGGTAACATTGGCGCGCCAGGCCGGGTCGGCTGTGGTGATGCTAAGCGGAATGTGAAGGCTTTCTAGCAGGTGTTTGGCGGCCTCTACGCGTTGCGGGGTAGGGGGGTGATCGCGCAAAATGCCTAACTCCTGTGGGGTTTCTGTGTTGGCCAGGCGACTCATAAAGGTATACATGGCAGCGGGGTCGAAGTGCGTGTGGGTAAGGAGCAGAATGGAGTAGTGGTCGGCATCCTCTTCGGCGTGCACCGAATAGCCGTTCATGCGTGCAACTTGATAGAGCTGCGAGCCGTTGGCCAGGAAGAAGCCGGCCCCGGCGGTGCTGTTGTCGCCAAAATGCCCGGCGATGATCATGCCGATGGCGGCCAACTGCAACGGGGTGAGGATGTTTTGAAGTTTGCCCTGCTCGTGCAGCAGTTTGAGGATGTGATGGTGCATAACGTGCCCCATTTCGTGGGCCAGCACGGCGGCCAGTTCGTCATCGGAGTGAACGAAATCCATTAGGCCTTTATCCACAAAAACAAAGCCGCCGGGATAGGAGTAGGCGTTCACATCCTTGTTATCTACCAGATAGAAGGAAAATTTAAAGGGTTTGAAATTAGGGTAGCCCCAGAGCGCCGGAATGGGGTAGCGATCGGCGACGTTGGCCAGCTCTTGGCCTATTTTCTGGAGGCGCTCATACTCCGGGCCGGAGGTAATGAGCTTAAGCTGCTTCATGTCCTGTTGCGCGGCCTCTTTTCCCAGCTTCACCTCCGGATCGGTGTCGGGGGTATAGGTGATGGGGCCGCTCTCAGGCGTTGAGCCGGGCTTTGCCGTGGTGGTTGATGTTTGGGCATAGCCAGGGCGAACCCACAGCAAGCTGGCAACAAAAGCAATAAGGCCGATAAGGCGCAGGGTTCCCTTCGTCAGAAAATCGCACGATTTTCTGGGAGCACCGGCCTTGGCTTTGAGGGGAAGGCGGCTTACTTTAGACCAAAAACGGCCTCTATCATCCGAATCGCTCATTTTGTACAACCTTTCGCCTGCGAGGGCGCATTTTCCTATCTACACAATACCCTACTTTAATAGACGTTTTTTACCCCTTTTTCGTATCCATCAAGTTTTTAACCCACCTCTCCCTCTGATAGAGAAGAGGAGACTAGCAAGCTCACTCTCAGTTTGTTCTGACTACAAACCCCTTAGTTAACCCTTCAAACGGCAAGTCGTTTGGAGAGCACAAGCTTGCTTCCCCCTAGCTCAGCTCGCTCTGCCAACTTGCTCTAGAGCTGGAAACTAACCATAATCGCCCCCTTTCTCCCGAATCTGGGGAAAGGAAGGGATAGGGGGCGAACAAGGCAGGCTTGCTTTGCACATTGCCTCTAGAACCGCGAGATTGGTAGTCTTACCAGCCCCCCCGCCCCTCCCCCAATTTGGGAGAGGGGAGACCAGTAAGTTCATTGGCAGTCTCACCGGCCCCACCCCCCTCGAGGCCGGCGCCCGTCCCCGCAGAGCTGGTGGGAATGGAAACTCAAGATTTCTCGCCTTCGGCTCGAAATGACACTTGCTTATCTCACCGGCTCTTCAAGGCCGATACAGGGGTCCCCAGAAAATCGCAAGATTTTCTGGGGAAAGGCGCCCTCCGCCTCAGCGGCCTGAGAGATTCTCGTTGATCGCCTCTTCCCCTGGCCGCTGCGTTGCTGTCTGCTAAGACCGCTGCGTTGCTGTCCGCGAGGACGGATAGGTGGCGAACGAGATAGGCTTGCTGCGCGAACTGTATCTAGAACCGTGAGGTTGTCGGCCCTCACCCCCTTGGAAAGGATGAGAACTTCTCTTCAGCTTTTTAGGGCAGGTATACTTTGTTATTCGCATGGGAAGGAAGTTAAAACCTATTGTGCGCATTGTAAACGTAGCCGAGATCGGTTTTGAACAGGCCTGTGCCGCCGTACGACGCACCACCTTGCAAGACAATCCGGAGGTCGAGCGGGTGGTGCGCGAAATAATCGAACGGGTGCGCACAGAAGGCGACGCGGCGCTTTTAGAGCTAGGGCGTCGGTTCGATTCCCCTCAATTGACCTCGCTCGCAGTGCCCACGGAGGCGCTGCAACAGGCGCTTCATGGACTACCCCCTGCGCTTCGAGCGGCTCTGGAGCAGGCAGCACGCCATATCATTACCTTCCACGAGCACCAGAAACGTACAAGCTGGATGGACGCCCGACTCGGTTGGGTGACCGGCCAACTGATACGTCCGTTGGATCGGGTTGGTATCTATGTGCCCGGAGGAACGGCCGCCTATCCGTCCACCGTCCTGATGACCGCCCTACCCGCACGGGTCGCCGGTGTGAAGGAGCTTGTTCTCTGCTCGCCGGCACAGAAGGAGGGCAGCATCTCGCCTCTTGTCCTCGCAGCTGCCGCTTTGGCAGGAGTGGATAGGGTTTTTGCCGTAGGAGGAGCGCAGGCTGTGGCCGCAATGGCCTATGGCACTCAAACGGTGCCCGCGGTAGATAAGATTGTGGGGCCGGGGAATGTGTGGGTGAACACTGCCAAAAAGCTGCTTTGGGGAGTGGTAGATATAGACATGTTGGCCGGCCCTAGCGAGGTGTGCATTGTGGGCGATGAGGGGGCCAACCCTACCTTCGTCGCGCTCGATATCCTCACCCAGTTAGAGCACGATCCGGCCTGTGCCGGCTATCTCATCACCCCCTCCGCCTCTCTGGCGGCTGCCGTGGCTTCCGAGATAGAGCGGCAGCTGGAACAGCTTCCGCGTAGCCTCATTCTTCGGCAGGCGTTGGAGCATAACAGTCTCCTGCTTGTTGCCGAAACGATGGAGCAGGCCATCGCGCTGGCCAACGCCTGCGCCCCAGAGCATCTCGCGCTCATGGTGCGCGAGCCTCTGGCGCTGTTGGGCGCGGTGAAAAACGCAGGGGCGGTGCTGTTGGGGGACTACACGCCCCAGACACTTGGGGATTATATGGCCGGCCCCAGCCATACGCTGCCCACCAGTGGCACGGCACGCTATGCCTCTCCCCTTCACGTGGAGACTTTTCTCAAGCGAACTAGTGTGATCTACGCAACACCTGAAACCTTGAACCCCCTTATTCCCTCCCTCGCTCTGCTGGCGCGCGCCGAAGGGTTTGAAACCCATGCGCGGGCCGCCGAGGCGCGACAGGAGCAGACCCAATGAGTGCACCCCGTAAGGCCACCCTACACCGTAAAACTGCAGAAACCGATATACATATTGAGATCGCTCTTGATGCCGAAGGGCGCTTCGAGGGCACCACAGGCGTGGGCTTTTTCGACCACATGCTGGCCCATATCGCTCGGCATAGCCTGATGAACCTTACCGTGCAAGCCCACGGCGACCTGCATATTGACGACCACCATACGGTGGAGGATACTGGCATCGTGCTGGGGCAGGCACTGGCTCAGGCTTTGGGCGATCGCAGCGGCCTCGTTCGCATGGGGCACGCCATTGTGCCGATGGATGAGGCGCTTGTGTTATGCGCCATTGACATCAGCGGAAGAGGCCACCTAAGCTGGGAACTGCAGCTCACCACGCCGCATTTGGGTGACTTCACCACCGAGATGGTGCCGGAGTTCTTTCGCGCGGTGGCCATGCACGCGGGATGGACAATCCATATTCGCCAAATGGCGGGAAGCAACACCCACCACATTATTGAGGCAACCTTTAAGGCGTTTGGGCGAGCGCTTGCCCAGGCCTGCAACGTAGACCCTAGGGTGAAAGGCGTGCCCTCGACCAAGGGAGTGCTGTAGACAGGCCGCGCCGCAAGGCGAATAGGCAGGAGGGTTTGACTATGAAGAACGAGGAAGAGAGGGGCGTCGGTTTGGAGTGGGAAGAGACTGCCCACAGACAGAGTGTTATCGTGCGCGTTTTGTTATTGATCGCGCTGCTCTTTGCCCTGATCGGTGCTGTACGCTGGGCGATCCATATCACCAATGCCAATGCCAAACAGGTCTCTGGAAACCTCCTTCAGATCGAAAAGAAACTATCCACTCCGAGTCCGAGCTTATCGGGGCCTATCGTACAGGTCAACTCCGGTCACTAGACATGGGCTTATCGCTATATGCCAAAAAGTAGAGGGCGAACAAGGCAGGCCTGCTTTGCGAACTGCCTCTAGAACCGTGAGATTGGCAGTCTCTGCAGCCTCTCCCCAACCCTCCCCCTATCAGGGAAAGGGGCACCTCCCTGTGGACACCTCAGCGGCCTGTTTTATTCTCTTAATCATCTATCTCTCTGGCCGCTGCATCGCCGTGCGCTAGCACCTCCCGAATCGGGGGAAAGGAAGGGATAGAGGGCGAGCAAGATAAGCTTACTTTGGTGACTTGCTCTAGAACCGATTGCATGATGGGCAGGTAATCATAAGGGGTAACCTCAAGGGTACCCCCTACAGCCCCACCCCCAACTTGAGAGAGGAAAAGCCAGCGCCCCCCTATGAAGGCTAAGTTTTCGCGGATGCGGTCGGGCACAGACGGGGAAAGTATATGGATGGGAACGGTGGGACAAAAATTCTTTCCACATTCCCTTGACAAACACGCAAGAGCTGGTGTATATTATGCGGGCGTCTGGAGGGAGCCTGCAGTGATGTGGGCAAGCTTCAGATTGTCGGGCCCGACGCTTCCAACGGGAAACGCCGGGAAGCACAGTTCCTTAAGAATCGAGTCGCGTGTGACGGAGCAACGTCATGATACTTCCCCGTCAAGGGGAAGGGAATGACCTTGCGCCTTATAGAAACAGCCAGGTTTTTGCAAAACATCTCGAAGTCGAAGCTGGCTTTGTTGAGGGCGGCCATCTGGCCGGTAGGGCTTTTTATTAGCCTACTAGAAGATGGAAGCCCAAACAAAGAGTCGGCTTGACATAAGGTTTTTAACGGAGAGTTTGATCCTGGCTCAGGACGAACGCTAGCGGCGTGCCTAAGAAATGCAAGTCGAGCGGGAGGCACCTCGCAAGGGGTGTCTCTAGCGGCGAACGGTCGCGTAACGCGTAGGCAACCTGCCCTTCA
>NZ_DATGLN010000153.1:0-14808 GCF_035294165.1 Chthonomonas sp. | reverse complement strand
CCCTTGCCACACCAGCAGCAGCGCCAAAATGAAGGTGAGCGGCAAGAGAATGTAGAGGGTTGCCCGTGTGGTATCTACCCAAAAGTTGCCGATTTCACGCACTGTGCGACGAGCAAACCCACGGATGAAGGCCACGGCCACGGCGATGCCGGCAGCGGCCGACATCCAGTTGTGCACCGCTAAAGCCACCATGTTGGAGAAGTAGCTGACCGTGCTTTCGGGAGTATAAGACTGCCAGTTGGTGTTGGTCGTAAAAGACACGGCCGTGTTAAAGGCCAAATCGGGCGGCATCTGCTCGGCCCCGAACTTTTGAGGGTTCCAGGGAAAATGACCTTGTAACCTCAATAGCAGGTAGGTGAGCAGCAGCCCCACCACACTAAAGAGCACAAAGGCGATGGCGTAGGTTGTCCAGGGCATCTCCACCTCCTCTTCGATGCCGAAGAGCCGATAAAGCCCCACCTCGAGCGGGCGAAGAAACGGATGGAGAAGCGTTCTTTCCCCTTGGAAAACGCGGGCCATATAGCTGCCAAGCGGTTTGGTAAATACCAGGATCAGCAGAAAAAAGAGAAGTATCTGTGCGACTCCGTTGGGTGTCATGGTTTCCTAGCCTCCTAGAAACGCTCCGGATAGAAGAGCGCATAGAATAGGTATACAAACACGCAGAAAGTAACGAACAGAATAAACACTTGTTCGATCATGGTTGGCCTCCTTGCATAAGGCGGTTACAGCCGTAGAGGAAGCCTATGGTGACGGTCGTCATCACCAGCACGATGAAGATGGTGAACCCATCCGACATGTTTTTCTCCTTAGCACGTACTGTTTTTCCTTCGGTTTTAAACGCACAAAAGGCCGGAAGTATCGGAAGCTCTTGTTATCAAGAGCCACCGTAACCTCCGGCCTCCCTTCCGACAAAGGCGGAATGAACAGCCTTCTTCGGAATGGCAACCTGCTCTTCTGTTGTCGTTAAGGCCTACCGCTTGCGCGAAGAGAGATTCGACGAACCGAGAAAGCGCTTCTCTACATCCTCTTCCAGAATGTAGACCTCCACCAGCTCGGCGGCCTCTACGTTTACATCGCCATAGCTTCGCAGCACCTTACAACCCACGATATTGGCGATGATCGCTTCAATTTCATTGCGGCTGATCATGCGCAACTCTTGACGGGCGCTTCGGATCAACCGGCGACCCTCTTCGGTAGCCACAAGGTGGGCCTCGGTAGGCGTGAGAATGCCCGTGCAGCGTACCAGCAGAGTATCACCAACCAGGTGTACCTTCACATCGGAGGGACCACGACCCTGTTGCTCCCTCTGGAATCGCGACACCGCGTTGGCGATCTCCGCCTCGATCATACCTTTCGTCGGTTGGTTCATATACGGGCTTCTCAGGCCGTCTAATAAAAAGGCCAGCATCCAACCTGCCCGTGCGTTCACGGCACACGTTCAGCTAGGATGCTGGCCTACAGGGATACCAGGTTTTTAAGCCCCTTATCCTTGTCCACCAGGACAAATGGAATTCTACCACATATTGCATCTGCTGTCAAGAGGAGCCAGCAGATTTTTTTCGCGCTCTTCGTTGAATTAGATTCCACCTAGTAGACGTTATCCTAAAATTCGGTTTCATCGTCTGCCGTCTAGTGGAGGAAGAAAGCCGGCAACGCCCCCTTCCTCTCACCAGATGCAGAAGAGCGCTGTTAGTTGTGAAAAGGTCCCCTTAAAGGGTTTTTACCGACCTCTGCGGCGCCGCCGGACGCGAAGTGGAATCCACATGCTACCCGCCACCAAACCGGCAAAGCTAATAAGGCTGCTGGCCTCCGGTGTGGCGGCAAAGGCGATGTCTTGTTTACGGCCGTTCGTATCTGCACCCGCGTTTTCGAAAATGGAGTTCCAACTGCGCCCGTCGTTGGCAAAAGCGGCCTGTTCGATGTTGTAGACTCCTGCCAGGTCACTATAACTATGCTGGCCCGAATCCACTGCGGAGAATATGCTGCTCCAGTTGTAGGTATGTGTGGAAGGGTTGTAACTAACCGAGCCTCCCAAGGAAAGGTCCCAAATAGCGAGTTGGGCATCGGTTTTTGTTCGCGAAGCAGGCGCGTTGGCGTAGTGAGCCACAATGTAGTCAATGGCGTGGATGTTTTGCGTTAAGATGGTGTTGCCGTGGGTGCCGTTAGCATAGTAAACGCTGCCAAGGCCGTTGCTAGGGTTGGAAACGGTGGTACGCAGAGCACTCCAGGTATTCCCATTCGAGATGCTATCGAAGAGATCGGTACAGAAACCGGTATAGTTTTGGCTGCTGCCGTTGATCTGAAAGTTGTACTGGCCGGCAGCGGCGCTCTCGGTATGTGCTTGATTGTTGAGCACATAGGTGACATCCACCCCGTTAGAGCCGTTCGCATTGAGGAAGTGGAGGGTATCTGTACCGGCATACGCCCCACGGCTTAAGGATAGGGTTGCGCCCAGACAGGCCAATGCAAATACCGAACGAAAACGAACAATCGTTGTCAATTTTTCTCTCCTCAAAGTGGCATGTAAGCGTTGTTGAATTTTCGGTGTCAATGTCCAAAGGTTTGGTGTCTCTCACTATACGCTTTTAAGCAAGCAAAAGCAAAACATTCAAGAAGTCGGCCATTCATTCAATTTTGTTTCATATCTACGCACTATATACCAAATCAGTTGTTGAAATGGCAAGAAATCGCATAAAAACAGGTATCTTACTTGGGATGATACAGATGGGATCAATCCATAGAAATTTTTGCCTATTAAAGCAGGAATCCTCCCCTCTAACGCCTAATTGAGGGGTTGTACCTTAATCATGCACCGGAGAGACGAAATGCCCAAAATTCGCGCCTACCACGTTGTTCCAGCCTTGCCCGAACCGCTTCAAAAGCTGCGTGCGCTGGCCTACAATCTGCGCTGGGCTTGGGATCACGAGACGATAGAGCTATTCCGAAGTCTGGATCGCAATCTATGGGAACAGTGCGAACATAACCCGGTTCGCATGTTGAGCTTGATCTCTCAAGAGCGTCTCACCGAGGCGGCAGCCGATGACTCCTTCCTCGCAGAGGTAGACCATGTGCACTACAGCCTCCAAACCTATCTCACCACCGCCAATACCTGGTATCGGCGCCAGTGGGCGGATAAGCTTCCGCCAGAAACCTGCATCGCCTACTTCTGTATGGAGTTCGGCCTTACGGAATGTTTGCCCATCTATTCCGGTGGGCTTGGCATTTTGGCCGGCGACCATCTGAAGTCGGCCAGCGATCTCGGCTTGCCACTCGTAGGCGTCGGGTTGCTGTATCAGCAAGGCTACTTTAAGCAGACACTCTCTCCCGATGGCTGGCAACAAGAGACCTACCCAGAAAACGACTTCTATTCCATGCCCTTACAGGCGGTGCTGAACGAAAAGGGTGAACCGCTGAAAGTGTGTCTCGACCTGCCCGGCCGGCAAGTCTTCGTGCGTGTTTGGCGGGTTAACGTGGGGCGCGTGCCTCTCTTTTTGCTCGATACCAATCTCTCTGAAAACCGCCCGGAAGACCAGGATATCACCGATCAACTCTACGGAGGCGACGCCGAGATGCGCTTGCGACAGGAGATGGTGCTAGGCATCGGCGGCATGCGCGCTTTGCGCGCTTTGGGAATTCGCCCAACCATGTGTCATTTGAACGAGGGGCATGCGGCTTTCACCGCCCTGGAGAGAGCACGCGAACTGAGAGAGGAGACAGGATGTGACTACGCCACGGCGCGTGAGGTGGCCGCGGCCGGCAGCCTGTTCACCACCCACACCCCCGTCCCTGCCGGCTTTGATGTGTTTTCTGCGGATTTAATGAACCGCTACTTCGCCGCCTACGCCCAACAACTAGGGCTGTCGTTCGACGAGCTTATGGGCTTGGGGCGCGTGAACCCATGGGACCAAAGCGAGCAGTTTAACATGGCCGTTTTGGCCGTGCGTCACGCCCACCAGGTGAACGGGGTGAGCCAGCTCCATGCGCGGGTCACGCGCCGCATGATGCAGGCGGGCTATCCGGGCTTTCCCGAAGAGGAGGTTCCTGCAAGCTATGTGACCAATGGAGTTCATCTGCGCTCCTTCGCCTCGATGGAGATGGCGGAGTTGCTCGATAAATACCTAGGCGGGCGTTGGTCTTACGACGGGAACCCCGACGGGGTTTGGGAGCGCATTGAGGAGATACCCGACGAACTGCTTTGGCGTGTTAAAGAGACACGCCGAGAGAAGCTAGTCCTTTTTGCCCGAGCGCGCCTACGGGCGCAACTGGAACGACGCTATTTCCGAGACGACTCGGAGTTCCGTGCTGCTGCCGAGGTCTTAGACCCTCATGCGCTTACCATAGGCTTTGCACGCCGCTTTGCCCCCTACAAACGCGCTACCCTGCTTCTCACCGACCCCGATCGTCTTATCCGCCTGCTTACCAACCCACAACGGCCGGTACAGCTTCTCTTTGCAGGGAAAGCCCATCCCCGCGAGGATGCCGGTAAGGAGCTTATTCGCCAAATTGTGCAGTTTTCAAAACGACCGGAGGTTCGCGGGCGAATTCTTTTTCTTGAAGACTACGACCTCAACGTAAGTCGTTACTTAGTGCAAGGATGCGACGTGTGGCTCAACACCCCACGGCGCCCCATGGAGGCCAGCGGAACGAGCGGAATGAAAGCCTTGGTTAACGGAGGGCTACATGTATCGGTGCTGGACGGTTGGTGGGCCGAAGGCTATGATCCACGTGCCGGGTGGGCTATCGGACGAGGGGAGGAGTACTCCGACCCTCAAGAACAGGATAGGATAGAGGCCACGGCGCTCTACAATCTCCTGGAAACCGAGGTCGTCCCGCTTTTCTACGACAGAGGAATGGATGGCGTACCCCGCGCTTGGGTCGCCCGCGTGAAATACTCTATGCGCACACTATGCCCTCGCTTTAACACCCACCGTATGGTAGGGGAATACGCCACACGATACTACTTTCCTGCCACACTACGGTGTCTAAAACTAAAGGCGAATGACCTAGAGCGAGCACGTACGCTTGTGGAGTGGAAACAGAGGGTACGTAGCCTCTGGCCTCAAGTGCGCATCCAAGAGGTCATCACCACCCCTGAAGAGGGCGCCACACTGCAGGTGGGCGACAAACTAAAGATAACGGTGAAGGCCTTTTTGGCCGGGCTAGCCCCAGAGGATGTCCGTGTGCAGGCCTATAGCGGCTCCCTGGATGCCGATCGAAGGTTGAAGGCGGAGAGCATTGTAGATATCCCCTACGTAGGTCAGGAAGGGGAACTGTTCTGCTTTCAGGTGGAGATGCCCTGTAGTGCCAGTGGCCTTCGAGGGTTCTCCGTGCGTATTCTTCCCTTCCACCCCGATGCCCAACTGCCCGCGGAGCTGCCCCTTATTTGTTGGGAATAACCTGCTCTGCTAGCTTCCATGAAAACTCCAAATAGATGCAGTATCGTGTTGTGGCTCAGCCACCGATAATGCCTTTGTCGCACTTCCTTTTTTGTGTTTTGCCCTGCTGTTCATGCTTCTATATGGGGTACTATGAACTTAAGTATGTCGAAATACGTCGTTATCTTTGAAAAGGGTGGTTATGACACAAGAAGCAAACCTTTCCTCAAGACAAACTCTCGCGCGCACCATCGCCGAGTCGATAGCCGTAAAAGAGCAGCTTTTCGATGCCTGCAACGTCGCATTTGAACAGTTCGTTGAGGCCGTCGTCTCTGCTTTTAGAAAAGGAAATAAGATGTTGCTTTGCGGTAATGGAGGCAGTGCCTGTGACGCACAGCATGTGGCCGGCGAGTTGGTAGGCCGATTTCTAAAAGAACGCCATCCTCTTCCGGCCATAGCTCTCTCCGCTCCCGACGCCATTCTTACCTGTGTGGGCAACGACTACAGCTTTGCCGACGTTTTTGCCCGACAAGTCCATGCCCTTGCGCAGCCTGGGGATATCGTCGTGGGTATATCTACCAGCGGCAACTCGCCTAACGTGATTCGTGCCATGGAGGCCGCACGCCATTGTCAAGCCGTCTGCGTGGGCTTCACGGGTGCAGATGGAGGGAAGTTACACGAGATCACCGATATCTGCCTCTGCGTGCCCTCCAAAGTGACCGCACGCATTCAAGAGGCCCACATCACCCTATGGCACGCCGTTTGTGAGGAGATCGAAAATCGCCTTTTTGGTTCGTGAAACCGTCGCTCACATCCAATGACTTCAGCCCAAAAACATCCTCGTCGTGTTCTCTTCATAGACCACACCGCCCAGCTCGGTGGCGGTGAGGTAGCTTTGTTGCGTCTTACACAAGCCTTCGACCGCTCCCGCGTCGTCCCGCATGTGCTGCTTTTTTCCGACGGCCCCCTCCACGTCAAGTTAGAACAAGCCCAGGTGCCGGTAGAGCTGTTTGAGCTGAACACACAGATTGTAGATATGCGTAAAGACGTTTCGAGGGTTCATACCTTTCTCAAACCAAACCGACTGGGCGCCGTCTTAAGCTCTATTGGGCGCCTGGCGCGTTTCTTGCGTGCCAAGCGTTTCGACATCGTTCACACAAACTCGCTAAAGGCCGACCTGATCGGCGGCTTTGCCGCTCGCCTCGCCCACATCCCGCTCATATGGCACATCCGTGACCGAATCGAGCCAGACTATCTTCCTAAAAATACGGTTCGTTTTATACGACTACTAGCTCGCTCACTACCTACTTTCATTGTGGCGAACTCGTGTGCCACACTGCAGACGTTGCACTTACCTAAACAGAAACCCTCGGATGTTATCTACAGCGGCATCCCCAACGATTGGGTTCGTCCCCCCTATCCCCTCCCCCCTTTATGTGGGAAATCGCACCCGCGTATAGGGCTTATGGGGCGTATCGCCAAGTGGAAGGGACAACATATCTTTCTTGCAGCAGCCGAGCAGGTACAGCGAAGCTACCCACAAACGCAGTTCGAGATCATCGGCTCTGCCCTGTTTGGCGATCAGCCCTACTTTGAGGAGCTGCAAGGCGAACTAGTAAGGCGCAACCTTGGTGAACGGGTCGTTTTCAGAGGGTTCCAGGAAGATACAAAGGCCGTGGTGAGCGAGCTAGATATTCTTGTGCACGCCTCCATTATCCCAGAACCTTTGGGGCAGGTGGTTTTGGAGGGCATGGCCTTAGGGAGAGCGGTAGTGGCCACGGCAGGTGGAGGGGTGCTTGAAGTGATGGTGCCAAACCAAACCGGCCTCTTGGTGCCGATGGGCGACGCCGAGGCGATGGCCGAGGCCATCATACGGTTGCTTTCCGACCCATCTCTGGCGCAGGCGATGGGCGAACAAGCCCGGCGTCACGTACAGGAGCACTTCACGGTGAGCGCCATGGCAGAACGCGCTACCGCCATCTACGAGAGAGTTACCGAGACATAAGCAAAAAAAGTGCCTAGCCTCAAAGAGGCTAGGCAAACATCAGCAGGTTAAGTGGAGCAGGTAAGGAAGCCTACTTGGCGCCGGCCATTTTGCTTTTTAGATCGGGAGGCAGAATAACGGCATTGATCACGTGAATCACACCGTTGCTGGCCTCGATATCCGTCTTGATCACCTTGGCGTTATCTACAAAAACACCCTTTTTTCCGTGATGAATAACGATATTGGAGCCCTCAACCGTCTTCACCTTGGAGCCGTTTTTTAGCTTAAGCACGTCTTCGCTCATCACCTTGCCGGGCACGACATGATAGGTGAGTATAGCCGTTAGCGCCTCTTTGTTGTGCAGAATCGCGTCAAACTTCTTCTGGCCTATCTTTTTGATGAGATGTTCAAAGGCCTCGTTGGTAGGCGCAAATACCGTAAAGGGGCCAGGCCCCTCTAACGTCTCGGTAAGGCCGGCCGCTTGAATAGCCTTTACCAGCGTGCTGAACTGATCGTTTTTCTCGGCGATCTCAACGATATTAGGCTTTTGTGCGCTATCGTCCTGATCCTGCAATGAACATAGCATCAGGGGTTTATTGCCGGGTTCTGAGGGCCGTGCATAACCTGCAGTCAGCCCTAAGGCAAGGGCAGTTCCTGCGATGGCAAGCGTATATAGGCGAACTGTCTTCATGTTAGCAGAACTCCTTCGTGCTGAATTGAGCCAAGCTCATTCCTTCTACGTTCCCCAATATATCATTTGTTCCTGATATTATAATGCAGTGATACCACTTTCTTTCCCCAAAAGCCAGCAGACCGTTTTCATCTCCACTTTTAAAGCGATCTCTGGCATCGCCCTTGCGTAGAGAGTAAAAGGAAACAGTGGTTTTTGAGCGTCAAGGGTATACTTCAAAGGCGATTTCGGTGGCGAAACTTTCGCCCCGATAGGGTTGTCCAACTATTTAAGGAAAGGAAAAGGATGTTAGAAGAGCTTCAACGTGAAGTTCACGAACTACGTGCCCGACTGAACGAACTCGGAGGGCATCTTTGACTACGCCCGAAAAGAGGCTGAAATCCAACGACTAGAAGAGGAGGCGAGCGCGCCCAATCTTTGGGAAGACCCAGAAAGAGCGCGAACTCTGCTTCAAAAACTGAATCAGGCGAAAGAGGCCATCGAACCTTTTCAGCAGCTCCAGCGGCGTATAGCCGACCTCGAAGCCTATGGCGAGTTGCTTGCCGAGCAGCCAGAGCCGGATGCGGCCGCTTTGAGGGAGTTTGAAACAGAAACCCGAAAGGCCGTCGCCGACATCGAGCGCCTGGAGCTAGAGACCTTGCTCTCCGGTGAACACGATGCCGCCGATGCCATTGTAGAGATCGAGGCCGGCGCCGGTGGCACCGATGCCTGCGACTGGGTTACCATGCTGCAGAGAATGTACTTGAAGTGGGCCGAGACACACGGTTATACCACCGAGATCGTGGAGGAGAGCGAGGCCGATGTGGCCGGTCTGAAAAGCACCACTTTTCTGGTTCGTGGCCGCAACGCCTACGGCTACCTTAAGTCTGAACGAGGGGTACATCGGCTTGTGCGCATCTCGCCTTTCGACGCCAATAAGCGGCGACAGACCTCTTTTGCCCGTGTCATCGTGTTGCCCGATCTCGGCGAGGAGGCCGAGGTGGAGATAGCCCCAGAAGACCTCCGTATAGACTACTACCGTTCGAGTGGGGCGGGCGGACAGCATGTAAACAAAACCGAATCGGCGGTTCGTATTACCCACATTCCTACCGGCATCGTGGTAACCTGTCAAAACGAGCGTTCGCAGCATCAAAATCGCGCTGTCGCCATGCAGGTGCTGCGGGCACGCCTTTACGACCTGCAGCAACAGCAGCAACAACAGCGTCTTGCGAACCTGCGAGGAGCTACCAAGGCCAACGAATGGGGAAATCAGGATAGATCGTACGTTCTGCACCCGTATACTCTAGTGAAAGACCATCGCACGGGCTACGAAACCGGCGATGTTAACAGGGTGCTGAACGGCGATCTCGACGGATTTTTGCAGGCCTACCTACAATGGCTGAGGCGCCCTGTGGAGCAGAGGAGTTAAGAATGAAACGCTTAGGTGGTATAAAGACGGGGTTGTGCTTATTAGGCTTTGGTGTGGGGCTTGTGGTTCTCCGGCCGGCCCATAGCGCTGCCCTGCCTACCTCAAAACCTCCTAAAGAGAGCGCTACGGCTGCTGCCACAGCCTATCGCACCGAGGTAGCGCTTTCGGTTGATAAAATAGGCTCGCAAGAGACCGCCTTAGGTGGTCTGGTGGCGGATGCCCTGCGCGAAGCTGCCCATGCCGATGCGGCCTTCATTCCGGCGGCCTCCTTTCGCTCGGATGCCTCCGCCATCTCGCCCGGAAGTTTCAGCCCCAACGACGTGGTGCAGATGCTCGATTTCCGCAGTGAAACCATCGCCGTTGTTAAGCTGACAGGCGCGCAAATTCGGCGTGCTTTGGCGCATGCCTTCCTCCTCTATCCGCAGGAGAACAGCAGTTTCCTCCAGTTCTCCGGCCTCACGGTAACTATAGCGCCGAATGCAGGGGACCAAGGACGCATCGTCTCCGTTCGCATCGGTGGGCAGCCGCTGGTGGATACGCAAACCTATCGGGTGGCGATGCCGCTAACTTTGGCCAACGGCGCCCTGGCCTACTTTAAGTATTGGGATAAGAGCGACATCGTGCAAACCCTCGATACCAGCTTAGAGCAGGCCGTTAAAGACTATCTGAAGAACCACCCTGTCATCACCAAAGGAGAGGACCGCCTTGTGGAAAAAGGCCCCTAAGTATCTAAAACATGGTTTGGCTGCCCTGCTTCTATTTTCGCTCTTGCCAGGCTGCCATCCAGGGGATTCCGCCACGAAAGCGATAGCCTCTCCGGCGGCTTCAAGCCCCACATCGCTGCAGACTTCTCCTTCAAACGACACCGCTGCAGCTATGGGCTATCCCTCTTTCGATGCCGAAGAGGCCTTTACGTTGCTGAAAAAGCAGGTGGACTTCGGCCCGCGATATCTCGGTACAGAGGCGCATGCCAAAACCCTTCAGTTCCTTCGTGATGAGATGCAAAAATGCGCCGACGTCACCGTAGAGCAACGCTTCTTCTACCGCGATATGCCGGTGACCAACGTCATCGGCGTCTTCTACGCCAAAGGGCAGACCCGCCCTGACCAACACCCTGTTCTGTTGATGGCCCACTGGGATACGCGACCGGTTGCGGACGGGCCTTACTCCTCGGAGCTGGCCAAAGGCCCCTTTAAATACGGCCCGCACGGATGGAACCGACTGGCACCCATCCCCGGTGCCAACGATGGTGCCTCCGGTGTGGCCGTGCTTTTGGAGCTGGCCAAGCTGTTCCACAAGCAGCACCCACCCGTCGGCGTGTTGTTGCTGCTAGATGACGGCGAGGACTACGGCGATTTCGAGGCTAACGATTTTAGGGGGGATGGCGTCGAACTTGGATCACGCTATTTCGCTACCCATTACACCGAAGACCCCCGCTTTGGGCACCCGGCCTATGGCATTCTGCTCGATATGGTGGGCGGGAAGGATATGCGCATCTACCCAGAACAGAACTCCGCGATGTATGCCCCCGACATCAACGATCGCGTCTTCGGAACGGCTCAGGTGCTAGGCTACGGCGACATCTTCGTTCGGGATACCGGCCAAACCGTGGATATTGACGACGACCATCTCGCCATGAACACACAAGGCCACATCGCTACTATTGACCTTATACAACCTTTGCCCGACCCCAATCACCCCATCGTTGGGGAATATAGGCCCTGGCACACGCTAGAGGACGATGTGGCTCACTGTTCTGTAAAGTCGCTCAAGGCCGTAGGCGAAACCATTGCTCGCGTTATCTACACAGAAACGGCAAACTAACCGATTGCAAACTCGTCTCTAAAATTTCCTCTCTCCCCAAAAAGCCCCTAAAAATACCTGTATTGATGCCGAAAATCCTCCATCAAAAGAGATAGGCGGCCTGCCACTAAAATCCCGGAGGACGGTAGAGATGCGAAAGAAGATAAGGCAAGGGCTTTTAATACTCGGTTGCCTGGACGGTCTCGTAAAAGCAGGGGCACTGCCCACAACAAGTTATACTACAACTTCGGTAAGCAACGAACTCCTGTTTGCCGGCCCGCAAACCGTGATAACGGCAGCGCGGACGGAACAGCCGATCACGCAGTCACCGGCGCCTATCACCGTCATTACAGCAGAAGACCTAAAACGTCATGGCGTGGTAACTCTCCTCGATGCTCTACGATATGCCGTGGGAGTAAATGTTGCGGAGTTCAACGCAAACGTCGCCAATATCGCGATTCGGGGTCTTACCTCACAGGTGGCAAGCACCGTTCTTGTGCTACTAGACAACCGGCCTCTCAACGATCAGTTAACAGGCAGCTTTTTCTGGAGTTCGGCACCTGTGCTTATTAGCCAAATTAAGCGGATAGAGGTTGTAAGCGGACCTGGCTCCTCACTTTACGGCGCCAATGCCTTTAACGGCGTCATCAATATCATCACCCAATCCCCTAGAGAGCTTGCCACTCAACGAGGCAATGTACGGTTTCGCACAATTCTAGGAGGCTATAAAAGCGATTATGATGAATTGATCGCCTCGATAGCCGATCGGCATGACAATGCCATGGCACTTACTTTCGCCTATAACCACACGGGCGGTTTTGGATCCGGTGGAGCGACGGGGGCGCGAGATAACTATGTAGCACCTATCATTGGCCTAGATGCCGAGCATCGCTGGAACCAAAGCACCCTTAGGCTGCAAGTGGGCGATGTGGAGGCTTCAGGCAACATTTATCCTGGTGACGTGAACTTCCCCGCCATCACCTCACATAACCCTTATATTGTGCTTCGTTATGAAGAACCGAGCAGAAAAGACCCCTTACTTATACGACTGAGCGCTTCCGACTTCAAGTCAACATCTCAGAACACAAACATCAATCAATCGCACCTCTTCGAGGGGGAGGTTCAAAAACAGAACAGTTTAGGACACAATGGCAATCTGGTGTACGGTGCTGCCTGGAGCCATACCGTCTTTCACTCCGATCTCGTATCACCAGGCAAGCACTACCAAGACTTGTTTGGCCTCTACATTCAGAACTCCTTTCACTTTGCACGAACATGGACCGGATATGCTGGGTTACGCTTCGATAACGCCACAGCCTATGGCTCTGTGTTTTCTCCTCGTGTTGCTGTACTAAAACATCTAAACCATGGACAGATAGCGCGTTTTTCGTTCGGCAGAGCTTTCCAGTCACCAACTCTGCTGGGCCTCTACACACACAGCCTAACACCTATTGGAGGCGGACTATCCATCCTCTCTCTTGGGAATCCACATCTCAAGCCTGTAGTTTTAGATGGATTTGAGCTTGATTGGCGCAAAGATCAACACAGCGGTTTTATCGAGGTCAACAGTTACTATAACCGGGTTCGAAACTTAATAGGAGTGGGTGCAACCGCTTTTCAACCTTCCCCGCCCTATCCTCCGGGCATTCCTGCTACCATCGAATTTATGAATCAAGGGAATGCAAGCATCTACGGGTTAGAAATAGATTCGAGTTTTCAACTCACAGATAACCTCCATCTGCTTTGCAATTATGCCTACAACAATCAGCACCCCATGAACAACGCTCCGAATCATCAAGCCGCCCTCGCATTGGATGCTTCCCTAGGTTCGCAGTGGCAGGGTTTTATGGGGCTGCGCTTTGTGGGCACCTCTACCATCGCTTTTCCGGGAATGCCGAAGGCCGTTGCACCTGCTTATGTGGCGATGGACATGCGTTTCGGCTATCAACTGAAAAAAGGCAGCGATCCTCTTGTTCTCTCACTTATTGTACACAACCTCTTTGCCGATCATCATTTTGAAGAGCCTGTCTCCCCGCCCTCGCCGGGCCAACCCAAAGCGATAACCCCTATTCGCTCTATGTTCTATCTAGAACTTTCTGGACGTTTCTAAATTGCCAAGGCCCAGAAGGAATCGCAAGAGCTAGAGCTGAAAATGGCGTATGGAAAGGAGCGTGAAGATGACAGAAGAAGAGAGGTATATGTTCGATGTGTGGGGCTATCTCGTGGTAGAGAATGCTATCCCTTCAGAAACTCTGCGCGAGATGAACGCCTGGATAGATGCCCAAGAGGCACAAGACTCCAACTGGCAAAAACAATATGCCTCTATTCTACAGTGGGGGCCGCCGTTTCTCGCTTTGCTCGACAACCCACGTGTGTTGCCCTATCTTGTGGAACTGTTGGGGCCGGAGTTGCGTTTAGACCACGATTATCCCATTTTCTCGCACGCGGGGGCTCCGCCTTTGCACTTGCACGGTGGTGGAACCCCCTACGATCCGGCGCAGTACTATCACTGCTATCGAGGGCAGATGTACAATGGGTTGACCGTGGCCTCCTATGCCCTGGCCGACATCCCTCCTGGGGCCGGCGGTTTTTGCTGCATCCCAGGCAGCCATAAAGCGAACTTCCCCTGCCCACGCCCGCTGCAAAATATGGAGAAAGAGTCGCCGCTTGTTCAGCAGGTTCCCATGAAAGCGGGGGATTGCATTCTTTTTACCGAGGCGTTAACGCACGGCACGCTGCCGTGGAAGGCGTCGCATCAGCGCCGGAACCTCTTTTTCAAATACAGTCCCAAACATCTTACTTGGGCAAACATCTACTACTTTTTGCCGGAAGCACACCGGGGAATAGCGGAGTTAGAGCCGCTCCTAACCCCCACGCAACGGGCCTTACTGGCACCTCCTAGCGTCTATCGGCATCCGCGGGTGATGTAGAAAGCTAAGGTGGCGGTGGCACGGGCTTGCTGTCGTTGCCACCGCCCATCGGAGGTGTGGGGGCCGTGGGCGGCTGGGCACCTCCGGTATTGTTATCAATGCCGGGCGTTCCGGGTGTGGGTAAGGGCGGCGGCGTAGGGGTGATGACAAGCTGTTTCGTTACCGCCTTGCCCGTGTTATCCGTGGCGGTAAGCACAAACGTCGTTGGCTGATTAACGGTTACCTCCAGAGAGCCGCTAGGTGCTAGATCGGTAGCAACCGTTTGGCCGTTGAGCGTTGAGAGGGTAATGGAGACCGCGCGCACGACGCTCCAATGCAGCTTGACCTTGGAGCCGAAGTAGACCGTTTTGGGGCTATAGGTAAAGCTTTGGATAGTGGCCACACTTTGATCGGGCGGAAGCACGTGCACGGTAAGGGTCTTCTCGGCAGGTGGGATGTTGGCATCTTGGCCATACACGCGCAAGGTATAGGTTACATCGCCAGGAACGGCAGGCACCTGCACGGTTTTGCTATCGGCGAACGGCGATATCTCAATGCTGCCGGGGTCAAGATAGATATGGGCTGCGTTGCGTGCCTTCCACGAAAGCGTTACCGAATCGCCGGGATGCACCACGGTG